>WOZN01000333.1 GCA_011620245.1 Acidovorax sp. | reverse complement strand
TTCGGCAGCGGGGCGGTTGCGACAGGGCCGCCCGCCTGGCCGGTGGCACGCAGGGCGGCGTCAGTGCCCGTGGGCGCCGGGCGCTTTCCAGAGGCTGTGCGAATCCAGCAGCAGCCGGGCGTGGGACTGCATTTCGTCCAGCGCTGCCGACTCTGCTGCCAACTGGGCTTCGAGGGCATTGCGCCGCGCCACCAGCAGATCGGCCAGCGGGCTCTCGCCCAGCGTGTAGGCGCGTGCCTGCAATTGGGCGCTGCGTTCGATTTGCGCTTGTGCGCGTTGCAGTTGCACCCGGGTATGGCGGGCCTGCCCCAGTTCGCTGGCGGTGCGCCAGGCTTCGGCTTCTATGCGCACCCGTTTCTGCGCCAGCTCCTGCTCGGCCATGTCGGCCTGTGCCAGTGCCGCCTGCGCGTCGGCACGGCGTCCGGCACTGCCCAATGGGATCGAGATGTAAACGCCCAGCACGCGCTCCTGCCCGCCGCGTTCGCGGCTGGCCCGCAGGCCCACGGTGGGGTCGCCACGCTGCTCCAGCGCGACGCGTTGCGCATGCAGCCGGGCCTGCTGCGCTTTGGCCTGCGCCAGTTCCAGTTCGTGGTTTTCGTCCAGAATTTTCGTTGCCCACTGGGCGGCCGTGAGATCTGCTGCAGGCAGGGTGTCTGACCAGATTGGACTGCTGGTGGGGGCCATGTCCATGGGGTTTGGCAGGCCTGGGTACAGGCGTTCCAGCGCCTGCAGCCGCATCTGCAATTGCCCCTGCGCCCGTGCGGCCAGGGCGTCCACCCGGGCGGACTCGGCCTGCGCCGCCAGCAGCTCCAGGGTGGCTGCCTCGCCAGCCGCCACGCGCCGCTCGGTGCTGGCCATTTGCTGGGTGACCAGCCGGGCCTGTTCCTGCAATACGGCGGCGGTGCGCACATCGCGCAGCGCATCGAACCATGCCGCCAGCAGGCCGCGCGCGGCCTCGTGCCAAGCGTCGGCCAGGGCCAGCTCGCCCAACTGGATTTCGCTGGCGCCCAGTTGCCGGTCTGCGGCAGCCTTGTCGGGCCAGCGCACCCCGGTCTCCAGCGCCACATCGGATTCGGAGAAGTCGGGGCCCTGGCGTTCGGTGCGCCGGTTGGCGCCCGCCTTGGCGACCCAGTCATGGGGCCCTGCCTCCAGCCGCTGGCTGCGTGCCAGCGCCAGCGGAACGCCCGCGCTGGCCGCGCGCACCTGGGGCAATTGCGCCAGCACCTGCATCACCGTTTCGGTGGGCGGCAGCATGGACGGCCCGGTGGGTGATGTGGGTGATGTGGGTGATGTGAGCGCCTGGGCCATCGCCACGCCCAGCCCGCCGGTGCTCGCCCAGGCCAGGCACGCCGCGGCAGCGGTGTGCCGCAGCGTGGCGAGCGGGGAACGGGGTTGCAAGCGCGTCATGGCAGGTCTCCAAATCTTCCAAAAGTCAGCAGCGGCGTCACCCAGTAGGCGATCTGCGGGCTGGGCAATGCTGCCCGCAGGATGTCGATCAGGGATTGCACCTGGCTCTGTTGCATGGCCACCTGCACCAACACGCGGCGGGCACGGCCCTGCACCTGCTCCATGGTCGATGTCAGTTCCACTTGCCTGCCGATGCCCTGCCCGGGCAAGACGGTGAAGCCGGGTGCCAGGGTGGGTTGCGACAGGAGCGCGTCGAGGATTTCCTCTTCCAGGGCGCGCGGCACGGCCAGCGTCAGCAGGCAATCGGGCGCGGGGCGGGATGGCACGGTTGGAATGGGGGTGGGCGTATTCATGGGGCCAGCTTGTGTTGGGGGACCGAGAAACGGCGGTACAAAATGGGCAGCAGCACCAGCGTGAGCAGCGTTGAGCTGACGAGCCCGCCAATCACCACAATCGCCAGCGGGCGCTGAATCTCCGAACCGGGGCCGGTGGCCAGCAGCAGCGGGATCAGTCCCAGCGCCGTGATGCTGGCCGTCATGAGCACCGGGCGCAGGCGGCGCAGGGCGCCTTGGCGCACCACCTCCTGGATGGCCATGCCGCGTGCCGACAGCTGGTTGAAGCAGGTCACCATCACCAGCCCGTTGAGCACGGCAATCCCCATCAGCGCAATGAAGCCCACCGACGCCGGCACCGAGAGGTATTCGCCCGAGACGGCCAGTGCCACCACGCCGCCCACCAGCGCAAGCGGGATATTGGCAAACACCAGAATGGCCTGGCGCAGACTGCCCAGCGTGGCAAACAGCACCCCCACAATCAGGGCCAGTGCCACGGGCACCACCAGCCCCAGGCGGGCGGCGGCGCGCTGCTGGTTTTCGAACTGGCCGCCCCAGGTGATGCTGTAGCCGGTGGGCAGTGTCACCTTCTGGGCCACGGCCGCCTGCGCATCGGCCACAAAGCCCACCAGATCCCGGCCCCGCACGTTGGCGCGCACCACCGACATGCGCGACGATTGCTCGCGCTCGATCTTGACCGGGCCATCGGTCACCTCCAGCCGGGCCAGCTGGCTCAGTGCCACGGCCTGGCCATCGGGCGTGGGAAGGCGCAGTTGGGCAAATTGCTGGGGCGACACGCGCAAGTCTTCGCCGCCGCGCACCACCAGTGGCACGCGGCGCACCTCCTGCATCACCACGCCCACCTTCTGTCCTTCGACCAGGGTGCGCAGGTCGTTCTGGATCTGGTCCACCGTCATGCCCAGCCGGCCCGCCGCCTGGCGGTCGATTTCGATGCGGTAGTACTGGACGCCGCCGTTTTGTGCCGTGATCACATCCTCGCTGCCCGGCAGGGCCTGCAGGGTCTGTACGATTTCACCGGCCAGGCGACTCAGTTCGTCGGCATTGGGGCCAAAAATCTTCACCGCCAGATCGCCGCGCACGCCCGACAGCATTTCGGAGGTGCGCATTTCAATGGGCTGGGTGAAACTCAGGTTCACGCCGGGAATTCCCTCGCCGGCCTGCCGGATGGCGTCGATGAGCTCTTCCTTGTTCTTGAAGCGCCATTGTTCTCGAGGCTGCAACACCAGGAAGCTGTCGGTTTCGTTGAGCCCCATGGGGTCGAGGCCGAGTTCATCGGAGCCCACCCGGGCCACGATGCTCTTGACCTCGGGCACCGCATCCAGAATGCGCCGCTGCAGCGCCAGATCGGTGGCCACCGACTGCGCCAGGTGGATGGATGGGAGCTTTTCCACCTGCATGATGATGTCGCCCTCGTCCAGCGACGGCATGAACGACTTGCCAATCAGGGGGAACAATGCCAGCGCACCCGCCAACGCCAGGACCGACGCCACGACCACCACGCGGGAATGGCGCAGGGCGGTGTCCAGCAGCGGTGCATAGCCCGCTTCGAGCTTGCGCACCAGCCAGGGTGCGGCGTGGTGGCCCGTTCGCAGCGCCACCGATGCCAGCACCGGGATCACGGTGAGCGACAGCACCAGCGAAGCACCCAGCGCAAACACAATCGTCAGCGCCACGGGCTTGAACAGCTTGCCTTCGAGCCCCTGCAGGGTCAGCAGTGGCAGGAACACGATCATGATCACCACCACCCCGGCACTCACCGGCGTGGCCACCTCCTGGGTGGCGCGGTACAGGCTGTGCAGGCGCGAAATGCCGGGCTCCGCCTGTCGTGCCTCGATGTTCTCCACCACCACCACGGCCGCATCCACCAGCATGCCAATGGCAATGGCCAGGCCGCCCAGGGACATCAGGTTGGCCGACAGCCCCCATTGCTGCATCAGCACGAAGGTGGCCAGGGCCGA
>WOZN01000023.1 GCA_011620245.1 Acidovorax sp. | reverse complement strand
CTGCAGGGCCGCCTGGGCCCAATCTGTAGAAGACATAGGGGGGAGAGTGTGGCACAGGGGGCGGAAAAGCCTGCAATTGAAAGCCAGGATCTGCAGCGGCTGCACAAGTGTCAACCGCTCTCGTTAATGCAGCAAACAAGGTGTTAATGAGGGTTTCACCGCGCCATGCTCAAATCCGCTGAAACCTGCGTTTGCATTGCGCGGGCGTTGCGCGGGGCAGAGGCCTGCGAATCGGTCAGTCGAGCAACCAAGCGATTGGAATGGAGGAGATTGTCGTGTCAGAACCTATGGCCCATTCGGGCGGGCACTTGCTTGTCGATCATTTGCAAAAAGTCGCTGCGTTGGCGGCGCAGTTCTCCCAACCCTTTGATGCCGCAGAACCTGCGCTGCGCTGGGCCTATCTGGCGGGGCTGTGGCACGACCTGGGCAAATACCGGTCGGGGTTTCAGCGCTATGTGCGCCTGGCCGACAACCCCGATGCGCACATCGAAGGCAAAGTGGGCGGGCGCGAAAAAACCCACTCCGCTGCCGGAGCGCTGTGGGCCATGCAGCAGTTGAACAAGCCGGGACGCCCCTACGGCCAGGTCCTGGCCTACCTGATTGCGGGCCACCATGCCGGTCTGGACGATTGGGACGGCGGGCTGAAAGAGCGGCTGCAAAGCGACGATGCCCAGCAAGAACTGGCAGACACTCTGGCCGCCCATCCCCCCGCCGAGCTGTTGGCGCAGGATGGTTTGGTGGCGCGCATTCCCGGCGGCCAGGCGGGCTTTGCCCTGTGGGTGCGCATGCTGTTCTCGTGCGTGGTGGATGCCGACTTTCTGGACACCGAAGCGCACTTTGATGCGGGCAAGCCCGCGCGCCGTGAAGGCTTTCCGACGCTGGCGCAGATGCGGCTGACCCTGGACGCCCACATGGCTGCACTGCCCGTGGCCGACACACCGGTCAACCGCTTGCGCGCCGACGTCTTGCGCCAATGCCGCGCCCAAGCCGCGTTGCCTGCGGGATTTTTCTCGCTCACGGTGCCCACGGGCGGCGGCAAAACGATCTCCAGCCTGGCCTTTGCGCTGGAGCACGCACAGGCGCACGGCCAGCGCCGCATCATCTACGCCATCCCCTACACCAGCATCATCGAGCAGACGGCAGACGTGTTCCGCAACGTGTTCAAGGCCCTGGGCGAGGAGGTGCTGATCGAACACCACAGCCAGGCGGATGCCGCAGAAAAAGACGAAACTGCCCGCAGCCGCCTGGCCTGCGAAAACTGGGATGCATCGTTGGTGGTCACCACCAATGTGCAGTTGTTCGAGTCACTCTTCGCCGCAAAAACCTCGCGCTGCCGCAAGCTGCACAACCTGGTGGGCAGCGTCATCGTGCTGGACGAAGCGCAGCAACTTCCGCCCGCATTTTTGCAGCCGATTCTGGACGTGCTCAACCTACTGGTGGCGCACTATGGCGTGACCGTGGTGCTGTGTACCGCCACCCAGCCCGCGCTGAACAGTACCGACTATTTCGATGCCAACAAGAACTTGCGCGGCTTGGAGAATGTGCGCGAGATCATCGACACCCCAGATGTCTTGTTTGAAGCCCTCAAGCGCGTCGATGTGGAGCTGCCACCCGACTGGACAACACCCACCGCCTGGGCTGACATTGCCAAGCAACTCCGTGCCGAAGACTGCGTGCTGGCCATCGTCAACACCCGCAAAGCCGCCCGCGAATTGCAACGCCTGATGCCTGCCGACACCTTGCACCTGTCGGCCTTGATGTGCGGCGCACACCGCAAAGATGTCATCACCCATATCAAAGAGCGCCTGAAAGCCAAACGCGAAGGGCGCGACCAATGGCCCCTGCGCGTGGTCAGCACCCAACTGGTGGAGGCTGGTGTGGATATGGACTTCCCTGTGGTGTATCGCGCGCTGGCCGGGCTCGATTCCATCGCCCAGGCCGCAGGCCGCTGCAACCGCGAAGGGCGTTTGCACGGCAAAGGGCGCGTGGTGGTGTTTGTGCCGCCCGAGCGGCCACCGCTGGGCCATCTGCGCAAAGGGGCCGAGGCCTGCATCGCCACCCTGCATGGACAAGCGCACGACCCGCTGGCGCGGGCTTTGTTTGACCGTTATTTCAAAGAGTTCTACCACTCGGTCGATTTGGACAAGCACGGCATCGTGAGCCTGCTCAAGGTGGAGTCCCGCACGCTGGCGGTGCAGTTTGCTGCAGCTGCAAAAGCCTTCCGCTTGATTGACGATCAAGACATTGCCACCGTGGTGGTGCGCTATGCACCGCAGCGCGATGAGATCGAAAAACTGCTGGCCATCCTGGCGGCACAAGGCCCGCAGCGCTGGCTGATGCGCAAATTGCAGCGCTACACCGTCAGCGTTCAGAAACGTGAGGCGGACAAGATGCTGGCGCAAGGCGATCTCTCGCTGCCCGTGCCGGGGCTGTACGTGCTGGCAGATGTTGACAATTTATACAGTGCTATTCTGGGCTTGCTAGGCGATGCCGACCTCTACCACCCCAGCGGTTTTGTCTCGTAAAGGAGCCCCATGCCGTCCCGCTTTTGCCTCGAAGTTGCAGGCCCCTTCGCCTGCTTTACCCGCCCTGAAATGAAGGTGGAGCGTGTGTCCTACGACGTGATGACGCCCTCCGCCGCCCGTGCCGTGTTCGAGTCCATTTTGTGGAAGCCTGCCATCCGCTGGCGGGTGCAGCGCATCGAGGTACTCAAGCCCATTCGCTGGATCAACCTGCGGCGCAATGAAGTCAGCGCTGTGGTGTCCACGCGCAACGTCCAGCAGGCCATGGCGGCGGGCAGCGGCACTCTGGGGCTGTACATCGAAGACGAGCGCCAGCAACGCGCAGGCTACTTTTTGCGCGATGTGGCCTACCGCATCCACGCCGATTTGTCGCTGGCCCCGGGCAGCACCGAGCCCTTGGTGAAATACACCGAAATGTTCACCCGCCGCGCCAGCAAAGGCCAGTGCGTGAACCAGCCCTACCTGGGCTGCCGCGAGTTTGCTGCCGACTTCCGCCTGGTCACTGCCGACACGCCCCCAGCCACAACCATCGCCGATACGCGCGAGCTGGGCTGGATGCTGCACGACCTGGACTTCACCCACCCTGCCGATCCGCAGCCGCGCTTTTTCAACGCGAAGATGGAACGCGGCGTGGTGCAGGTTCCGCCCTTTGAGGAGGCGCGCGGATGATTTTTCAAGGCCTGAACGACTATTACCGCCGCAAGTGCGACGACCCCGATCCTGCGCAGCGCCTGCCCGTGTTCGGGCTGGAGCAAAAAGAAATCCCGTTCATTCTGGAACTCGGCGCCGAGGGGGAACTGCTACAGCTGCGCGACACCCGCGAAGTACAAGGCAAGAAGAAAGTGGCCCGTGTTTTCAAGGTGCCGATGGGCATCAAAAAGACATCTGGGCCAGCCGCAAACTTGCTATGGGACAACGCTGAATACGTGCTGGGCATTCCCGACACAAAGAAGCTGGAAGAGAGCAAAAAGAAAAAGAAAGAGAGTGAATACCGCGAACGCTTGAAAACGATGCAAGAGCTGTTCTTTGCCCGAATTCAGTCACTCCCGGCAACAGCTTTGCAAGATGCAGGAATCATCGCGGTACGGAAATTTCTGGAGAACGTGACTACAGAGCAGTTGCAGCGCCAGCCCGGTTGGGCTGACGTTCTGGAGTCAAACCCGGTACTGAGCTTTCGGCTGCAAGGCGACACGGAATTGGTGTGCCAACGCCCGGCTGTAGTG
>WOZN01000290.1 GCA_011620245.1 Acidovorax sp. | reverse complement strand
TTGCCATCGTCAGTGCAGCACTGGCCGCGCAATGTTCAGCGCCTGTGCGTCCAGTGCCGCACCGGGGCTTGCGTGGTGTGCCACCATGCGCCAGCCTTCCGGCGTCTTGTGATAAACGTTCGTCGCCATGACCACGGCCTGGTGCAGACCATCGGGCAGCATCACCTGGAGCTGTTCGACCACACTGTGCACCGCACTGCCCAGTGCAGCAACACGGTGCACCTGCACAGGCGTCGCCCGCACCACACCGTGGCTGAACATGGACTCAAAAGCCGCCCGAATGGCCCCCCCGCCCAGCAGGCGCGGACTGCCCGGGTGCACGCAGACAATGTCCTCATCCTGCGCCCAGCAGGACATCAGCAGTTCGATGTCACCTTGCTGCAGCGCTTCGTAAAACGCAGCTTCGATGTCGTCAGCGGTGCCGCCCAATATGGCGGCTGCGGGGCGTGAACGGGTCATGGGGTGAAGTGGGAGTAGCGAAGCTGGTATTGTGCTTCGTCCTCGCCAGCGCCAATGCTGGCCCGGTCTTGGGGGCACGCCTGCCTTGCGGCAGAATCCGTAGGCATTTCGACCCTTTTGCAATCCCGCTTCTTCAGACACAGGCCCGCCACCATGAAACGTCTTTTTGCCCTTCTCACGGCTGCACTGCTTCTCACAGGCTGCGGCTACAACGATTTTCAGCGCCTGGACGAACAGTCCAAGGCCGCCTGGAGCGAGGTGCTCAACCAGTACCAGCGCCGCGCCGATCTGGTGCCCAACATCGTCGCCACCGTCAAGGGCGAAGCCAGTTTCGAGCAAGATACGCTGACCAGGGTGATCGAGGCCCGCGCCAAGGCCACCTCCATCCAGGTGACACCGGAAACGCTCAATGACCCCGCAGCCTTCGCCAAATTTCAGGCGGCGCAGGGCGAGCTGTCGACTGCGCTGTCACGGCTGATGGTGGTGGCCGAGCGCTACCCCACCTTGCAGGCCAACCAGGGTTTTCGCGATCTGCGCGTGACGCTGGAAGGCACGGAAAACCGCATCACGGTGGCGCGCAACCGTTACATCCAGACCGTGCAGGAATACAACGTGCTGGCGCGCAGCTTTCCCACCAACCTGACCGCCATGGCGTTTGGCTACGCACCCAAGCCCAGTTTCAGCGTGCAAAACGAGGCGCAGATCGCAGCACCTCCGGCTGTCGATTTTTCGACATCCAAACCCTGATATCTGATCATTTATGCCTGTAGCGCTTATCCGCATTGCGCTAGCAGCTATATTATTTATAGCATTTGCTTGGACCGGCGTCCGCGCCGACACGCTGCAACCCATCCCGGCGCTGACCGCCCGCGTACTGGACCAGACCGGCACCCTGAACCCCAGCCAGTTGCAGACACTGGAGCAGCAACTGGCCGCCGTCGAACAATCCAGCGGCTCGCAGGTGGTGGTGTTGATGGTGCCCACCACGGCCCCAGAAGACATCGCCAGCTATGCCAACCGCGTCGCCAACGCCTGGAAGATTGGCCGCCGCGAAATCGGTGACGGTGTGCTGGTGCTCGTGGCCAAAGACGACCGCAAGATGCGCGTGGAGGTCGCCAAGTCGCTGGAAGGGGCCATTCCTGACATTGCCGCGGCCCGCATCATCGACACCGCCATGAAGCCGCGCTTTCGCGAAGGCGACTTTGCCGGCGGCCTGCAAGCCGCTGTCAGCCAGCTATCCGCCCGCATTGCCGGCGAAGCTTTGCCCGAACCGCAGGCACCCGCCCGCGCGTCGGGCGCAAGCGACTCCATCGATTGGACCGAATGGGCCATCTTCCTGTTTCTGGGGGTTGCGATATTGGGCCCGGTGGTGCGCGCACTGTTCGGCAATGCACTCGGCACCGTGCTGACGGGCTCTATCGCCGCGGTGCTGGCTTATGTGGCCACGACCAGCATATTGTTGGCGGTATTGGCCGGGCTGGCGGCGTTGGTCTACACGCTGCTCAGTGCCTCCTCCCGTGCAATGTCCAGCCGTGGGCGCGGCGGTGGATGGGGTGGCGGCACCGGTGGTGGGTGGAGTGGCGGGTCGTCCGGAGGTGGCGGCTTCAGTTCCGGCGGCGGTGGCGATTTTGGGGGTGGTGGCGCCTCGGGAGATTGGTAACAATGACAGGGCCTTTTTCCTTCCTCGCATGCATTGCCCGCCTTTTTCGGCACCGCTGGAACGACCTTTTCGTGCGCAGCGCATTGCCAACCAGCGCCCTGCAGCGCCTGACCGCCCGCATCACCGCCAGCGAACAGCGGCACACAGGGCAGATCCGCATCTGCGTCGAAGGCGGTCTGCCCTGGAGCTATCTGTGCCGCAATGCCCCCGTCCGTGAGCGGGCTCTGATGATGTTCAGCAAGCTGCGCGTCTGGGACACCGAAAACAACAATGGGGTGCTCATTTACCTTTTGCTGGCGGAACATTCGATCGACATCGTCGCCGACCGGGGACTGCAGGCGCATGTTCAAAACGCCGAGTGGCAGCAGATGGTTGCGCGCATGTCCTGCGCCTTCCGCGCGGGTCAGTTTGAAAAAGGCCTGGAACAGGCAGTGGATGAGGTGACGGATCTGCTGTGCCGCCATTTCCCCGCTCGCCCGGGCACGCAGCGCCCCAACGAATTACCTGACGAACCGCATATTTCATGAGTCTTGTGCGCCCATGGCACGCACGCAGCCATGGGTTGCCATGGGTTGAACAGCGCCATCGAGCAAGGGACGGGGTCACCCCCGTCGCCCTCTCACACCACCATACGTGCTGTTGCGCATACGGCGATACGGCGGTTCATGAATCATGAAAGACACTGGAGTCGTCGCGTCGTATCGAGCAGAGACCGTCCAAGCGCTACGAAGTCAACTCGTCGTATGTGAGCCGGGTGCGTTCGAGCTACAGACAGCGAGGGCAAGCCAGTGCATCCAGGCAATGCAACCCAAGGCCGCCCAGGCTGCACAAGCTGCACAAGCTGCAAGAGGCCATCAGGGCCCAGATCAGCGTGCAGGCTGAGCGCTGACATTGGCACAGCTATGCCAGTGGACACTGCACACGCATGCGATCAAGGTGGGACAGACGACGATGTGGAAGATGCTCCGTCGCTGGGGCTTGAGTCGAAAAAAAAGGCCATCAAGGCCTCAAAGCAGTCACACCCGGACATCAACATGACTTACGCAAAACAGGCTCAAGCAAACCGCCTGCCACAAAGGCACGTACCGTTGCAGGCATGCACCGTTGCGGCATCCTTATAGGTCTAATAGGTCTTTACCAAGCTCAAAACCTTGCTCCGCAGGGCATAGGTACGCACCAGCGAAGCCCTGCTCTGAGCCGTCGCAACCCTGACCCAGCGCTTTGAGCCCGGCGAGTGTAAAAACTACACCCGTAATTCCGACTATGGCGGGTCAGGATGAAAACGCTTTAGTAGCTGCTGCGGCCACCGCCGTAACCGCCACCACCGCCGCCGCCGCTGCGGCCACCACCGCCGTAGCCACCGCCGCTGCCGCCGCTGCCGCCGTTGCCACCACCGCCGTAACCGCCACCACCGCTGCCGCCACCGTAGCCACCGCTACGGGGAGCACGTGGCTCCATGGGGCGAGCTTCGTTGACCACGAGGTCACGGCCGCCGAAGTTGGTGCCGTGCACGCCTTGAATGGCGGCCTGGGCTTCAGCATCGCTGCTCATTTCGACAAAGCCGAAACCCTTGGAGCGGCCGGTGTCGCGCTCCATCATGACCTTGGCGCTGGTGACCGTGCCGTACTGGCTGA
>WOZN01000381.1 GCA_011620245.1 Acidovorax sp. | reverse complement strand
TCGATGAAGCGCGGTTTCTACACCATCATGTCGGCGCAGTTTTTCAGCTCGCTCGCCGACAATGCACTCTTCGTGGCGGCCGTGGAATTGCTGCGCACCAGCGGTGCCCCCGAATGGCAGCGCGCGGCACTGGTGCCCATGTTTGCCCTGTTCTATGTGGTGCTGGCGCCTTTCGTGGGCGCGTTTGCCGATGCCTTGCCCAAGGGCCGGGTGATGCTTGTCAGCAATGCGATCAAGATCGTGGGTTGCCTGATGATGCTGTTCGGCTCGCACCCCCTGATTGCCTACGCCGTGGTGGGGCTGGGCGCAGCGGCCTATTCGCCCGCCAAGTACGGCATCCTCACCGAGCTGCTGCCGGCCTCGCAGCTGGTCAAGGCCAACGGCTGGATCGAGGGGCTGACCATTGCCTCCATCATCCTCGGGGTGCTGCTGGGCGGGCAGCTCGTGGGGCAGCATCTGTCGGCGGCGCTGCTGTCCATCGACATTCCCATGATCGATACCGGCGTCGATACCGCCGCCGAGTCGGCCATTGCCGCGCTGATCCTGGTATATGCCCTGGCCGCCTGGTTCAACACCCGCATTCCCCACACGGGCGTGGAGATGCGCCCGCTGCGCCAGAACCCGCTGCGCAGCATCCTGTCCAGCACGCTGGCCCTGCTGCCCGACTTCTGGGCCTGCAACAGCCGCCTGTGGCGCGACAAGCTGGGGCAGATCTCCCTCTCGACCACCACACTGTTCTGGGGCGCGGGGGGCAACCTCAAGTTCATCGTGCTGGCCTGGGCCGGCGTGGCCCTGGGCTACGACACCACGCAGGCGTCAGCCCTGACGGGCGTGGTGGCCATCGGCACCGCCGCGGGTGCCGTGGCGGCATCGATGCGCATGCGCCTGGACATGGCCACCCGCGTGATTCCGCTGGGCATCGCGATGGGGCTGCTGCTGATACTGATGGTGTTCATCAGCAACATCTGGCTGGCCATTCCGTTCCTGATCCTGCTGGGCGCGCTGGGCGGCTTTATGGTGGTGCCCATGAACGCCCTGCTGCAGCACCGGGGGCACAACCTCATGGGTGCGGGGCGATCGATTGCGGTGCAGAACTTCAACGAGCAGGCCTGCATCCTGGGCCTGGGCGCGTTCTACAGCCTGTCGCTCAAGCTGGGGCTGTCGGCCTTCGGCGCCATCATCGTGTTTGGCGTGGTGGTGGCCAGCATCATGTGGGTCATCCAGCGCTGGCATGCGCGCAACTGCCGCAACCACAGCGAGGAACTGAACCACCTGCTGCACATCGCGCGGCAGGACGTGCACCATTGATGCTATTTATTTAATAGCTAATAGCGCTTGATGCACAAGCGCTTGGCGCTTATTTGATGCCTCATCTGCTTCCCATACTTGCCTTGGTGTTCAACGCCTTTGTGTGGGGCGTTTCGTGGTGGCCTTTCAGGCAGCTGCACGCGGCCGGGTTGCACCCGCTGTGGGCCACGGCGCTGATGTATGCGCTGGCGCTGGCCTGCCTGCTGCTGGTCCGGCCGCAGGCATTGCGCAGCGCGCGCCAGCACCCGGCCCTGTGGCTGCTGGCGCTGAGTTCAGGCCTCACCAACGTGGCCTTCAACTGGGCCGTGACGGTGGGGGACGTGGTGCGCGTGGTGCTGCTGTTTTATCTCATGCCCGCCTGGTCGGTGTTGCTGGCCTGGAAGATGCTGGGCGAACGCCCCACAGGCGTGGCGCTGGTGCGGCTGCTGCTGGCCTTTGCAGGCGTGGCGCTGGTGCTGGTGCCCGCTGATGCCGCATGGACCCGGCTGGCGGCCCACCTCTCGGGCGCCGATCTGCTGGCCCTGGCAGGCGGCTTGTGCTTTGCCCTCACCAACGTGATGCTGCGACGCCTGCACGCTGTGCCCGGTGATGCGCGCATGCTGGCCATGTTTGGCGGTGGCGCCTTGCTGGCCGGCCTCAGTGCCATGCTGGGGCTGGCGGCGGGGGCCGTGCCTGCCCTGCCTGCCTTGGCACAGGCCTGGGTCCCGCTGGCCCTGGCGCTGTCGCTGGCCTTTCTGCTGGGCAACTACGCCCTGCAATATGGCGCCGCCCGGCTGGCGGCGGGCACCACGGCACTGGTGATGCTGTCGGAGGTGGTGTTTGCCGGGCTGTCATCGGCCCTGCTCACCTCGGCCACGCTGGCGCCGCGCACCCTGCTGGGCGGGGCACTGATCATGCTGGCGGCGCTGCTGGCGGCGTTGCCATCCCTGCAACGCCCCAGCGTCAGCGCCTGAGACCGTGAACAGGTTCTGACATACCCGGCAACGCCCGGCGCCAGTCGCTACCATGGGCCTTTCGATTTGGTTCGTTGCCAAGGAGTTGCCATGTCCAGACGACTTCGAAGCCCAGCCCATGAGCGGGCCCGCCGTGCCGCTGCCGCAGTTCCAGGGCAAGGTA
This sequence comes from Acidovorax sp., assembly GCA_011620245.1. Classification (GTDB taxonomy): domain Bacteria; phylum Pseudomonadota; class Gammaproteobacteria; order Burkholderiales; family Burkholderiaceae_C; genus Acidovorax. Next base: position 1,331 of record WOZN01000381.1, on the reverse strand, counting down.
TTGCTGATCGTCAACACGGCCAGTGCCTGCGGCTTCACTGCGCAGTTTGGCGGGCTGGAGGAGCTGCACAAACAATACGGCGACAAGGGGCTGGTGGTGCTGGGTTTCCCGTGCAACCAGTTCGGCCACCAGGACCCCGGCAGCAACGATGAGATTGCCAGCTTCTGCCAGCGCAACTACGGCGTGAGCTTTCCGATGATGGCCAAGATCGACGTGAACGGTGCCAATGCCTCGCCCCTGTACCAATGGCTCACGGCCGAGGCCCCCGGCCTGCTGGGCAGCGAGGCCATCAAGTGGAATTTCACCAAGTTCCTCGTGGGCAGGGACGGCCGCATGATCCGCCGCTATGCGCCGCAGGATGCGCCGAAAAAGCTGGCAGCGAACACTGCACCAGCCACCCCTGCCGCCTGAAAATTTGCGCTCAGGCCGTGGCGGCGGGCGCGCGCTGGCGGCGCGCGCGCTCCAGCATCTGCCCGGTCTGGCGCGGGTCCATGCCGTACATGTCGGCAAAGGCGTCCAGCGTCTGGCCGCTGGCCTCGAAGGCGCGCAGCAGGGCCTCGTCCTTGGCATTGCGGGCCGCCCATTCGGCAAAGGCTTCTTGCAGGATGGCATTGGCCGCTTCATCGCGGCCGGTCACCAGCTCGGTGTAAGCCTCGCGCGTGAGGCCCGAGGCCTCGAAGGCCTGGATCATGCGCTTGCGCAGCTTGGGCAACATATCTTCGCCCGCACGGGCCTTGCGGCGGCGAAACAATTCCAGCAGCGCATGGTGCACATGCTCGGGCGCCATGTCTTCCACGGGCTGGCCCGCAAGGTCATGGCGCTTTTCGCCGGCGGCCACGCTTTGCAGGTAGCGGGTGGAACGGGTGTGGATGCCCAGCGCCACCTTGAGCGCATCGCGTTCGAACAACTCTGGGTGGGCTTCCAGCAGATCCTGAAAGATGCCGCGCTTGAGCGGCAAAAACACCGCACCAAACAGATGCGGATAAAGCCCCGCCAGCTGCTCCAGCGCCGGGTGGGTGCGCAGGGGCGTGCGCGACGGTGCCGGCTGGCCCGCCGGGGCTTGTTGGCCCTCGGTACGGGCGCGACCGCGGCCGTTGTTGCGGCCACCGCGCCCACCCCGGGGTGGGCGATCGCTGCGCGGGGACTCCGTGGCCATGGCGGCAGCGGCTGCCGGGGCGCTGTCGCCAGTCTCGGGCTGCTGCAATGCCTGTGCGATGGCAGCGGCTACCGGGGCGGCGGCGGGCGCCGCTGTGGGTTCTTGTTCTGGCACGTGGTCGGTCATGGGGTAGCGGGTCGGAGGGCAACAAAACCCTCGATCATGCCAGCGTTGG
>WOZN01000009.1 GCA_011620245.1 Acidovorax sp. | reverse complement strand
CGACGCCGTGGTGATCGGCAGCCGCATCATCGAGCTCATCGAAGACCAGGAGCACTCCAAGGTGGTCCCGATCGCAATGGACTTTTTGCGCGGCATCCGCAAGGCGCTCGACGCATAATCCTAGAAACGGCAGTTGACCGCTTTGTATCCCTTGCCAGGCCGCATGAAATCAACGCTGGATGGCTTCGATGGCGTTCACCTTGTGGGTGAAAGCGCTATGCACCTGCCGTTTCTAGGAAAATCCACAACCGGCTTGCCCAGCGAACGCCCATATGCTTCGCCGTCCGCCGTGCCAATGAAGAGGAAAACACCATGTCCTGGCTCGAAAAACTTCTGCCCTCCAAAATCCAGCAAACCAACCCCACCGAGCGCCGCCAGGTGCCCGAGGGCTTGTGGATCAAATGCCCGGGCTGCGAAACGGTGCTCTACAAGGCCGACCTGGAACACAACCAGAACGTCTGCCCCAATTGCAGCCACCACCACCGCATCGGCGCGCGCGCGCGGCTCAATGCCTTCCTGGACGCCGAAGGCCGCTACGAGATCGGCCAGGAAGTCCTGCCCGTGGACGCACTCAAGTTCAAGGACAGCCGCAAATACTCCGAACGCCTGAAAGAAGCGATGGAAATGACGGGCGAAACCGACGCGCTCATTGTCATGGGCGGTGCGGTCAAGAGCATCAACCTGGTGGTCGCATGTTTTGAATTCGACTTCATGGGCGGCTCGATGGGCTCTGTAGTGGGCGAGCGCTTCGTGCGTGGCGTAGAAAACGCCATCGAGCAAAAAGTGCCCTTCCTTTGCTTCACTGCCACGGGCGGCGCGCGCATGCAGGAGGGTTTACTGTCGCTCATGCAGATGGCCAAAACCAACGCCGCCCTCACCCACCTGGCCAAGAAGGGCCTGCCCTACATCAGCGTGCTGACCGACCCCACCATGGGCGGCGTGAGCGCGGGCTTTGCCTTCGTGGGCGACATCGTGATTGCCGAGCCCAAGGCCCTGATCGGCTTTGCCGGCCCGCGCGTGATCGAATCCACCGTGCGCGTAACGCTGCCCGAAGGCTTCCAGCGCGCCGAGTTCCTGCAAACCAAGGGCGCCGTGGATTTCATCTGCGACCGCCGCGAACTGCGCAACCGCATCGCCAGCAGCCTGGCCATGCTACAACGATTGCCCGCCGACGCCGTCATGTAAGGCCGCGCGGCGAAAGCTTGCGGCGTATCAAATCAACAGCGTTTAGCGCCGATGAAATAAGCGCCAAACGCCGATTTGCCTGATTGGCGATATATCTCGGACAAAACCCGTTCGCCCTGAGCTTGGCCTGTCCTGAGCCCTTCGACAAGCTCAGGACAGGCCTGTCGAAGGGTCGAAGGGTTGTCCCCAAGGAGCGCCCTGGCTTCGACAGGCTCAGCCCGAACGGATGGGGGCAAGGAATCTGAGACATGTAGTCAATCAGGCCGATTTGACACCAAGCTGCCATCACCCCTGCAAGACCCCCGCCTGCAGGTGCCCCAGGACGATCATTGCAAGCTGCAGCAGCACCAGCACGGCCAGCGGCGACAGATCCACCCCCCCGACCAGCGGAATGATGCGCCGAAACGGCCGCAGCACTGGCGCGCACAAACGCGCCATCACGTCGGCAAGGGGCGAGCGGGCCTGCATCCAGGATATGACCGCATAGACAATCAGCAGGCCCATCAGCCCCGAGATGGCTACCCGCACCAGGCCAAAAAGCGCCAGCCATGGCAACCAGGCCCAGGCAGCCCCGGCGCCCAGAATCAGCCACAGCAGGAAATACTGGACCAGCTGCAACAAAGCGGCCGCGACCAGGCTGGAGAAGTCCCAGCGCCGCACTGGCGCAATCACCCGCCGCAGCGGCATGACCAGCCAGTCGGTCAGCGCGAGCACCAGCCCGCCGATCGGATTCGAGAAAGGCACCCGCTGCCACTGCATGTACAGGCGCAGCAGGCAGGCCCCGGTCAGCAAGCCACCAATAACATCGAGCAGGAAAGAGGCGATCTGGTAGAGCATGGATGAGACAAATTGGAGTGGACCGTGTACGAAAGCAGACTGTGCCATGGGATGATAGCGGCCGAAGGCCTGCGCCCATGACACAACCCCTCACCCTGTCATCCCTTCCGTTGTTTCCGCTCAATTCCGTGCTGTTTCCTGGCGGACGGCTGGCGCTGCGCGTGTTCGAGGTGCGCTACCTCGACATGGTGCGCAAATGCCACCATGCCGGCGCCCCCTTTGGCGTGGTGGCGCTCACGCAGGGCCACGAGGTGCGACAGGCCGGTGCGCCCGACGAGCGGTTCCACGACATCGGAACCCTGGCCGTGATCGAAAAAATCGACAACCCGCAGCCCGGGCTGATCACCCTGCTGTGCCGCGGCAGCCAGCGTTTTCACGTCACCCAGCGCAGCCATTTGCCCCATGGCCTGTGGGTGGCGGATGTTCGTCACATCGACCAGGACCTCGCAGTGCCTGTACCCGAAGACCTCAGGAAAGCAGCCACCGCACTTGCGCAGGTCCTGCATACACTTCAACAACGCAACCCGTACCTCCTCGCCGCCAGCACCCCCACAGCGGCTCAACTGGACGATTGTGGATGGGTGGCGAATCGCTGGTGCGAGTTGCTGCCCGTTCCGCTGGAACTCAAACAACAGCTGATGGAGCTCGACAATCCGCTGGTGCGGCTGGAACTGGTGGGGGATGTGCTGGATCGCACGGGAATTGCACCTCCGTAGACGAATGCTCCAAAACCGGTATTGCGCCAGGCTCTGGAATGGCTGCGCCCTGCCTGACATCGTTGATCGACGCAACGCAGCCGTCGTCTTGCCTGCACGGCCCAAGCCCCACCGATAACCCATAAAATCTACGGTTTGGCTGCAAACAGCCCCACATTCCACGCCCAGTAGCCACACGGCACCTATGTCAGAACAACACCACGCCCCCGCCCCCCACGACGAAAACCAGCTCATCGCAGAGCGCCGCGAAAAGCTCAAGGCCTTGCGGCTGGCGCAGGACGGGGGCGTGGCGTTCCCCAATGATTTCAAACCGGCGCACCACGCGGCCACGCTGCAGGACCAGCACGCCAGCAAGGACGCGCAATCGCTGGAAATCCACGCGGTTCATGTCAGCGTGGCCGGGCGCATGATGCTCAAGCGCGTGATGGGCAAGGCCAGCTTTGCCACGGTACAAGACGGCTCGCTGGGCGAAACCGGTGGGCGCATCCAGCTCTACATCACGCGCGACGCGCTGGGTGAAGACCTGTATGCGGCCTTCAAGCACTGGGATCTGGGCGACATCATCGGCGCCGAAGGCACGCTGATGAAGACCAAGACCGGCGAGCTGTCGGTCAAGGTGACCACCCTGCGGCTGCTGACCAAGAGCCTGCGCCCCATGCCCGACAAGTTCCACGGCGTGGCCGACCAGGAGGTCAAATACCGCCAGCGCTACATCGACCTGATGACCGACGAAGCCGCACGCAAGCGCTTCGTGGCGCGCAGCAAGGCCGTCAGCGGCATCCGCGATTTCATGGTGCAGCACGGCTTCCTGGAGGTCGAGACGCCCATGCTCCACCCCATCCCGGGCGGCGCCAATGCCAGGCCTTTCGTCACGCACCACAACGCGCTCGAGCAAGAGATGTACCTGCGCATCGCGCCCGAGCTGTACTTGAAGCGCCTGCTGGTGGGCGGCTTTGAGCGCGTGTTCGAGATCAACCGCAACTTCCGCAACGAAGGCATCTCGGTGCGCCACAACCCCG
>WOZN01000190.1 GCA_011620245.1 Acidovorax sp. | reverse complement strand
GGACGAACAAGCCCAAAAATGCGAACAGCCAGTATTGGGTGCGCGACAACTGGCCGGCAATGCGCCAGATGCCGGGCCGGGCCGGGTGCGAAAAGGTGTCTGTCATGCGGGCTCCAGTGGTGAGAGAAACAAAGCAAGAGAGGACGGCGCAGCACACCATCTCCTCCCGGGCTTTTGTCCCTCCGTGGAGCCGCAACGATCGCGGCCGACAGCTCTCGGACCAGACAGCGCCACACAATTTGGCGCCCGGAACCCTAGCGGTCTAGCAAGTCAAGCGGCGTGCGATGCACAGCGCCCTCTCTTGAATTTAACTAAGCAAAACGGGTGCCAGATTGAAAATATCTGCGTGGATCGGGTTTGAACAGAAATTACGGGGCGTCGTCAGTCGCGGGGCATGAGCGTGCCGTGTCTGTACCGAAAGCCAGGGTTACATTGCACCAAAGTGGTGAATGGGTGCACCATGGGTGCACCCATCACTCACACTAGGACTTCTTGCCCTGCCCAGTCAAGCACCTGCCACAGTTCGCCCAAGCCAGGACAAGAAACTTCTGCGGGTTTCGCCTTGGCTCGAGCCACGGCAAAGGGCAGGCAGGCGCCATTCAGTGCCGGCAAAGTCGATTGCTCGATGGTCCATTGCCCCGCTTCCAGCGTGCCAAAAGAAATTTCGAAGTCGAGCAGGTCTTGCGCCATGTCAGGGTGCCCTGCCATCACATCCAGCAGGGTCTGCCCGGCTTGTGTGCCTGGCGGCCAGGCCATGCACCGGGGCCGCACGTGCATGGCGTAGCGGCCCGCCACCAAAAAGCGTTCCTGCGTGTCGCCACCCGCCTCGTCCAGCCCGGCCAGCGCGATGTAAGGCCCGGTGGAGTCCGGCAGCCGTTCCCAGATTTCCAGATAAGGTGCGTGCAAGCCGGTCTCGATCACACGTTCCGGCGCCTCGAACACCATCAGGCCCGCATCGACCTCGGCGCGCGGTGGCTGAAAATCAAGGCGACGATGCCAGGTGCAGACCTCACCGCCGGCTTGTTGCGTCACCTGGGTCACGCCGCAAAATCCTTGCTGGCTGGCCAACTGTGGCGGCGCGCCAGTCCCCGGCGTCCTGGCTGGGATGCGCAAGTCGGCGTGCCAAAGACGGGTCTGCAGCCAGCGTACAAAGCTGCTTTCGTCACGCTGCTGCGGGGTTTCCAGCAGCCGGCGTGCCCAGACACCGCGGTAGCGATCAGGTACGGGCGTCATTCGCAGGCCACTGGAAACGGCGGCAGGCTGCGGTAAAAGGCCATGTCATGGTTCGGCCAGATCACCGCGCCAGACTCAAGCGCCAGCGCCTTGAGTTTGCGGATGCTCGCCACCGCCTGGGCTTCACGGCCTTGCCACAGGGTGCCGGGAGCGACTTCGTCATCCAGGTTTTCCTGCAGGTCGGCGGCGTCGCCCGCGAGCAAGACAGGCGGCCCCTTGGGCAACTCGATCAGCAGCGACATGTGCCCGACCGTGTGCCCCGGCGTGGCCACGGCCTGCACGCCGGGCAGCACGCTGTACTCGCCCTGCTGCAGGCAAAAGGGCAAGGGCGCACCCGCATCGTCGAGCAGATCATCGGCAAACACGGCAGGGTCGGCGCCACTGCGCGCGGCGCTGACTTCATCGTGCTGCACATGAATGTCGGCACCGCAGCCACAGCGCTTGAGCTCCTTCAAACCACCGGCATGGTCAAAATGCAGATGGCCAATGAAGATGACATCCACATCCGCCGCGGTCAGCCCCAAACGCGCCAGGTGATGGGGGACGCGTTGCTGCTCCAGCATCTCGGGCGCCCCGAACGCGAACAGCTCCGGGTTGTAGTAACGGGCGCTGACGACAGGGTCATGGATCTTGGCGTGGTCGCAACCCACGTCATACAAAATGCGGCCATTCGCGGTTTCGATCAAATAGGCCAGGATGGGCGCCTCGATCTGCTGCCCGCGCCCCCGGTTCAGGGTCGAAATGGATTTGTCGTAGCGATGGGTGGCGGTGAGCAGCGGCCACAGTTTTTTGACTTGTGTCATGCGATGGCTCTCTAGGCAGTGGTGGCTTGCAGAGCCAGCAGCCATTGATCCGTGCTGGCGAGCTGGCCAAAAATGCCGCCCTCGACACCGATCATTGCCAGCGCCGGCGCCTGCAGTGCTGGGTCGCTGGCGGCGGTCGCGTCACCCACAGTGGTGCAGCGATAGCCACGGTCCACGGCTTCGCGCAAGGTGGAGTGCACGCAGACCTCGGTGGTCACGCCGCACAGGATCAGTTGGCGGATGTTGCGACCGATGAGCACGCCTTCCAGGCCAGTCAGGTAGAACGCACCGTAACCCGGCTTGTCGATCACCACTTCACCGGCCTGCGGCTGCAATTCGTCAATGAAGTCATGGCCGTATTCGCCACGCACCAGCAGGCGACCCATGGGGCCGGTACTGCCAATGGGCGCACCGGCCCGCAGGCTGCGCCGCATTTTCTCCGGCGGGCAGTCCGACAGATCGGGTAAATGGCCTTCGCGCGTGTGCACCACCAGCATGCCGACCGCCCGCGCGGCCATCAGCAGGCGCTGGATCTGGGCGATGGGTTGGGCCAGCCGGGCGACGTCCAGAGCCGCGCGCGCCGCGTAGCCTTGCGGGCTGCAAAAGTCCCGCTGCATGTCGATGACCAGCAGCGCTGTGACAGCTGGTTCCATGTGCCACGCGCGTTCCATGGTCGTCACTTCGCCGGGGAGAACCCGCTTTCAATCGCCTGGGCCATGCGCACGGCGACTTCCTGCGCCAGCAGGCGGCCTTTGTCCGCGCTGGAACCTTTGGCCGAGGACAACACGCCCGACGCGGGCACCCAGTCGGGGCGCGTGGGGTACATGTCGTAAGGCGGAAAGTCGGCCGGTCCATCGTCGGGGATCAGGTCCAGGCGCACCAGCGACGGGTGGTAGTGCAGCATCATCGAGGTTTCCAGCACGGCGGCATGCTCGAGTGCAAAACCGGGGAAGCCCTGCGGAAACACGTTGGCCAGGATGTCGGGAGTCATGAAGTCCCAGTATTCGAGCCGCATGACTTCAAGCTGGGTGCCGGGGCCGGCGTCGCGCAGCCCCAGGTCAATGCCCTCGATCAAAAACCACTGGTTCTCGTAATGGCCGTTGACCACCACCAGCCTGGTGACGCCATGGCGGGCAAATTCGCGCACCGCATCCCGCACCGAACCAATCAGGGTGGCCGCATCGACGCTGGTGGTGCCGCAAAAATGCTGGCCGCCGCCACACTTGGGTTGGGACTTGTAGCCATAAGACAGCGTGGGCGCCACCAGACCCCTCACGCGCGCGGCCGCATCCGCCGCCACCGAGGCCGACAGCAGGCCATCGGTGCCCAGCGGCAAATGGGGCCCGTGCTGCTCCAGCGCACCCACCGGCAACAGGATGGGCGGTTGGTCACGGCTGATGCGGCTCTGGTAGTCGAGCCAGGACAGTTGGTTCATCCAGACAGTGCTCATGGGGTTTCCTTTTCCAAAATTGAAGTGGCGGGTGTTGGCGACCCGGTGTCGGTGGCCTCGATCAGTGCGGCGCAGGCAATCAGCGCGCCGCCCACCCATTCCTGGGCAGACAAAGCTTCGCCGCCCCACCAGGTGGCGGTGAGCACGGCCACCAGCAGTTCGGCCAACATGACCACCCCGGCGCGACCGCTTTCCATGTGGGTGACGCCAAATTGCCAGGTGGCGGTGGCCAGCAGCAGCCAGCCAAAACCGTAGGCCAGGACCGCCAGCGACACCGGCAGCGACACGTCAGGAA
>WOZN01000068.1 GCA_011620245.1 Acidovorax sp. | reverse complement strand
GGGCAGATCGGGGTGGGCACGGGGGCGGGCACGGGGGTGGGGGCGGGCACAGACACGAGCATGATGGCGGGCACCGGGGCCATGCGCGGGTCGGGATCGGCCTTTACCTGGGCCCGGGTTTCGGCTATCCCGTTTACCGCCCGGCCTACCCTTACTACTATTACTATCCCGACCCGTATGGCTGGCCGCCGCCGGTGGTGGTGGTGCCTGCCGAGCCGCCCGTGTACATTGAGCGGGGCAACGATGCCCCGGGCTACAGCGGGGGCGCTTACGGGCAGCCGCCACAGGGCTACTGGTACCGCTGCAACCAACCCGATGGCTACTATCCTTACGTCACCAATTGCCCTGGCGGTTGGTTGCAGGTGCCAGCCCAGCCACCGGCCAACTGACGAACGACCCGACCACCGACTGCAATGGCCAAGGCGCCAGGCCGGTGCTCTATTCCCTATCTGAGGAAGCATGATGAAAGCCCTTTCCCTCGCAACTTTGCCGTTGCTGGCACTGACCTTGACCGCCTGCACGGTCATGCCCACCGGTCCCGGCGTGATGGTGCTGCCCGGCAGCGGCAAGACCTTCGAGCAATTCAGGTACGACGACGTCACCTGCCGCCAATACGCACAAATGCAGATCGGCGGTACCAACGATGCCATCAACCAGAGCACGGTTGGCAGCGCGGTGGTGGGCACCACGGTCGGTGCCCTGGCGGGTGCCGCACTGGGCGGCGACCACGAGGGTGCGGCGACGGGTGCGGGCATGGGCCTGTTGATGGGCTCCGGTGTGGGCGCTAGCAATGCCCAGTCCGCTGGCTACGGCAGCCAGCGCAGCTACGACAGCGCCTACGTGCAATGCATGTATGCCCGGGGCCACCAGATTCCGGTCTATGGCCGCATGATCACCAGCCCGGGGGCGTCGGGGCCGGCCTACGGCGCGCCCACGGCGCCACCGCCACCCCCACCGCCCGGCTACTGGCACCGATAGACCTTCAACCTGGAAACGGCAGTTGACCGCTTTGTATCTCTTGCCAAGCCACATGAAATCGAAGCGTTGACGGCTTCGATGGCGTTCACCTCGTGGGTGAGAGCGCTATGCACCTGCCATTTCCAGGTTCAAACCTCCAGCAGGCGCGCCACCTGCTCGCGCAGCAGCGCGGGCTGCACGTCACGCGATGCCACCGGTTGCCCCACGTTCAGCCCCACGCGGCTGAACATGCCGCGCCGAAACGGCCGCACCATGGCGGCGCCGCGCTCGATGCGGCTGAAGAACGAGCCCCACAGGTGGGTCAGCGCCATCGGAATCACGGGCGCTTCAACGCCCTCTTGCCGTGCGCGCTCGATGATCTTCATGATGCCGCCCTTGAACTCCTGCAGTTGCCCGTCCTTGGTGATGCCGCCTTCAGGAAAGATGGCCAGCAGATCGCCACCGCGCAGCACCTGGGCAGCGCGCTCGAAAGCTGCTGCATACACGCGCGGGTCGTCCTTTTGCGGCGCAATCGGAATCGCCTTGGCCAGGCGCAACAAGCAGCCGAGCACCGGCACCCGAAAAATGCGCTGCTCCATCACGAAATAGATGGGGCGCGGGCTGGCGGCCATGAGCAGCACGGCGTCGACAAAGCTCACATGGTTGCAGGCCAGGATGGCGGCGCCAGTGGTGGGCAGGTGCTCGTCGCCCTGCACCTTGAAGCGGTACACGAAGCGCGATGCCACCCAGGCCACGAAGCGCAGCAAATATTCCGGCACCAGCATGAAGATGCAGAACGCCACCACCGCATTGGCTATTGCTGTGAACAAAAAGATCTGCGGCACCGTGCAGCCCGCGCCCAGCAGCGCGCCCGCGATGACCGCGCTGCCGATCATGAACAGCGCATTGAGGATGTTGTTGGCCGCAATGATGCGCGCGCGGTGCGTGGGCTGGCTGCGCATCTGGATCAGCGCATACATGGGCACGCTGTACAGGCCGGCAAACAGGCTAAGCAACGCCAGGTCGGCCATCACGCGCCAGTGCGCAGGCTGCGCCACGAAACGGGCCAGCGACATCACCTCCGACGGTGGCAGGCCACGCGAAGCAAAATACAGATCGGTGGCAAACACACTCATGCCGATGGCGCCCAGCGGCACCAGGCCAATCTCGACATGGCGGCGCGACAGCACCTCGCACAGCAGCGAACCGGTGCCAATGCCGATCGAAAAAACCACCAGCAGCAGCGAGGCTACCTGCTCGTTGCCATGCAGCACCTCTTTGGCAAAGCTGGGGAACTGGCTGAGGAACACCGCGCCGAAAAACCACATCCAGCTGATGCCCAGCAGGGAGCGGAACACCACGATGTTTTCGTGCGCCAGTTTCAGGTTGTGCCAGGTCTCGGTGAAAGGGTTCCAGTGGATGGTGAGGCCCGGGTCGGTGGCAGGCACCGGGGGAATGAACTGCGCCACCGCCCGCCCCAGCAGCGCCAGCACCACACAGGCCACGGCCACCATGCTGTGGCCCCCTGTCAGTCCATTCTCGGGCTGCGCCACCAGCAGGCCGCCCGCCACGTTGCCCAGCAAAATGGCCACAAAGGTGCCCATCTCGACCATGCCGTTGCCGCCGGTGAGTTCGCGCTCGCTGAGCACCTGGGGCAGGTAGGCAAATTTCACCGGGCCAAACAGCGTGGAATGCAAGCCCATCAAAAACGTGCACAGCAGCAAAATGGGCACGTGGCCCGCAATGAACCCGCCCGCCGCCAGCAGCATGATGGCGATCTCCAGGTTCTTCACGAAGCGGATCATGCGCGTCTTGTCGTACTTGTCGGTCAGCTGCCCCGACGTGGCCGAGAACAGCAAGAACGGCAGGATGAACAGCGCGCCGATCACCAGCCCGGCCATGGCGGGCGGCAGCCACGACACGCCGAGCTGGTAGGTCACCATCACCGTGAAGGCGAACTTGAACAGGTTGTCGTTGGCCGCGCCCGAGAACTGCGTCCAGAAGAACGGCGCAAAGCGGCGCTGGCGCAGCAGGGCAAACTGGTTGGGGGCCGCGTGCGCCGCATCACTCTTTTCATCCGCCATAAAGACTGCTCCCCTGTGTTTCTGTGGCATGCAATTTTGCACAGCCTTCGTGACGCCGGCTCTGCGCCGGCACTGGCCTGCAGGGTGCGCATGGTGGCACGCCGATACACCACTTCACAACACTTCGCACAGGCCCTGCACGCGCTTGACGCAGCGCCCCCACGATAAAGGCTCCCGGTTCCGCACGGAATCTTTTCTGAGGAGACCACCATGGCACGCATTGCCCTCGCCGCCGCTTCCATCGCCCTGCTGTCGCTGAGCGCCCTGACGGCGCACGCACAGGTCGGCGCCACCATCGTCATCCAGTCCGGCAGCCCCTACTACCAGCGCCCCGCACCGGTGCTGGTGCAATACCAGGCCCCGCCACCACCGCGCCATGAGGCAGCGCCCCACCCCCGGCGCGGCATGGCGTGGGTGCCCGGCCACTGGGAATGGCGCGGCCACCGCCATATGTGGATGCAGGGCTACTGGGTGAAAGCCCGCCCCGGCTACCACTACCGCGAGCCCCGCTGGACGGAGCACGACGGCCGCTGGGCCATGCAGCGCGGCGGCTGGGACCGTGACCGGGACGGCGTAGCCAACCGCCACGACCGGGACCGCGATGGCGATGGCGTGCCCAACCGCCGCGACTACCAGCCCGGCAACCCGCGCCGCAACTGAGCGCCGCCTGAACGGCATTTAACCTAAAAACGGCAGTTGGATGCACCCGCCGGTGCCGTGATCGGGGTGCCAGGCAAGGCTGAGCGCTGCGGCTCCAACA
>WOZN01000142.1 GCA_011620245.1 Acidovorax sp. | reverse complement strand
CGGCCAGGCGCGGGGCTCGCTCAGGCCGGCAGGAAGCCTTCCACCGACAGGTAGCGCTCGCCCGTGTCGTAGTTGAAGCCCAGCACCCTGGCGCCGGCCGGCAGCTCGGGCAGCTTTTGCGCGATGGCGGCCAGCGTGGCGCCGGACGAAATGCCCACCAGCATGCCTTCCTCGCGGGCGCTGCGGCGCGCGTATTCGCGGGCGGGTTCGGCATCGACCTGGATCACGCCGTCGAGCAAGCTGGTGTCCAGGTTCTTGGGGATGAAGCCCGCGCCTATGCCCTGGATGGGGTGCGGCGCGGGCTGGCCGCCCGAGATCACGGGCGAGGCCGTGGGCTCCACCGCGAACACCTTGAGCTGCGGAAACTTCGCTTTCAGCACGCGCGCCACGCCCGTGAGGTGCCCGCCAGTGCCCACGCCGGTGATCAGCGCGTCCAGCCCATCGGGGAAATCGGCCAGGATTTCCTGTGCCGTGGTGCGCACATGCGCGTCGATGTTGGCCGGGTTCTCGAACTGCTGCGGAATCCACGCGCCGGGCGTGCTGGCGGCCAGTTCCTCGGCACGGGCGATGGCGCCCTTCATGCCCTTTTCACGCGGCGTGAGGTCGAACGAGGCGCCATAGGCCAGCATCAGGCGGCGACGCTCGATGGACATGCTGTCGGGCATCACCAGGATCAGCTTGTAGCCCTTGACGGCTGCGACCAGGGCGAGGCCAATGCCGGTGTTGCCCGAGGTGGGCTCGATGATGATGCCCCCCGGCCTGAGGGCGCCGCTGCGCTCCGCCGCCTCGACCATGGCCAGGGCGATGCGGTCCTTGATGGAGCCGCCGGGGTTGGATCGTTCGGATTTCACCCACACGTTGGCGCCGGAACCGAACAGGCGGTTGATGCGTACATGGGGTGTATTGCCGATGGTGTGCAGGATGTTGTCGACTCGCATGGTATCTCCAGGGGGAAGTGAAATCCGCAAAGCGGGTGAGGCCACCCATTGTGGATGAGCCGTTCGTCGCCGTCGCGATATGGATATTCCGGCGGTGCATATGGCCGGGCTGTGAAACACGGCGTGCGATTGACATGTATCAAGAATTGCAAACGCATCGGTGCGCGCACAGCCCGTGCGCGGGACAATGGGCCAATCGCCACTTTCCCCGCCTGCGCCATGACACTGCTGCACACCACCATGATCATTCTCACCGTGAGTTGCGCGTTGATGCTCATCGGCTTTTCCGCGCGCGAGTCGCGCTGGGGGCCCGTGCTGATGCTGGTAGGCATCGTGGGGGTGCTGCTGCTCATCGCCTACAACATCTTCAAGCTGCTGCCTGCGTACTGAGACCGTGAACATGTTCTGAGCATGTGACCGTGCACCGCAGCATGGCGCCCCGAGCGCGGTGCTGGCCAGCCATGAGGTGAACGCCATCGAAGCCGTCAACGCTTGATTTCATGCGGCCTGGCAAGGGACACAAAGCGGTCAACTGCTGTTTCTAGGATAATCATGGCCGTGAAGCACGCCAGACCGCCGCTGGTGCAATCTGGGAAACCAGGCACTGGAGGAACGTCCGGACTGCACAGGACAGCGTAGCAGCTAACGGCTGCCCACCGTGAGGTGAGGATCAGAGCAACAGAGACGAGTCAGGTCGTTTTCAGCCACCAAGGGTGTTCTATGGGGTGCCAGCGCAAGCTGGCAACGGCTGGCGCAAGCCAGACGCTCAGGCGCAAGCCTGAAGCCCCATAGCCACCCAAGGCGCGGAACGCGACTTGGGTGAAACGGGCAATCTCTACGCGCAGCAATACCAAGTAGGCCAACGTTGATGTGGTTCCGCAGAGTTGGCGGGTAGGTAGCACCGAGCCGTGGTGGCGACACCCGGCCCAGATTAATGGCGGTCACGCCCGGGCAACCGGGTGCACAGAATCCGGCTTATCGGCGCGCTTCACAATTTTTCATGAAAACAGGCGCTGGCGCTTATCCACAAAGCGCTGGCAGCTATCGTGTTGATAGCAAAATGCCCTGCTGGTGCAATGTTCGACGATAAAACTGCACTAAAACCGCTCCCATGGCTGCAGGTAGCGCCACTGCCCTTCGGGCACCTTGGCCAGCGGCACGCGGCCGATGCGGATGCGCTTGATGGCCACCACCGCCAGGCCCACGGCCTCGCACATGGCGGGGATCTGCCCGGGGCGGATGCCCTTGAGTGCAAAGCGCAGCCTGGTCTCGTTCTGCCAGCTCACCTTGATGGGCGGCAGCGGGCGGCCGTTGAAGCTGAGGCCGTGGCACAGCCGCTGCAGGCCATTCGGTGCGATGTCGCCCTTCACCTCGACGATGCATTCCTGTTCCAGCGACTCGATGTCATCCGCCAGCTTGCGCGCGATGCGCTTGTCCTGCGTGTAGACCACCAGCCCGCTGGCTTCGGTGGGCAGCGGCGTGAAGCATTCGAGCTGCCTGAAATGGCGCTGCAGCACGCGGATGCCCGAGGCGTCTTCGGGCAGGTGCGATGTGGCGCCGAGCAGCGTGACGGCCTGCGGCGCACCCCGGCTGCGGCTGGCTTGGCTACTGTGTGCTGCGCCGCTGCCCTGGGCCGGATGGCCCAGCCCGGCCTCAAAACCGGCGGGCTTGTGCAGCAGCAACGTGACAGGGGTCAGCGCGAGCAGGCTGGCGTCTGGCGCCACCGTCATGTCCTGGTCGGGGCGCACGCGGGCGCCGGGGGCTTCCACCACCTTGCCGTCCACGCTGACAAAGCCGCCTTCGATGAATTGCTCGGCCGTGCTGCGCGAGCAGTTCAGTTGTTCGGCCACACGTTTGGCCAGGCGGATATGGCTGGGGTCAGGGTTCTGGTCGGTCATGGAAGAAATAAGGCGGGCATTCGCCGGGGGAGGATGGCGCATTGGCCCGATTATCGGCTGCCGTTTCCAGGTTCAAGGCGTATTTCACCGACGGCCAGAACCCCGGCCGCCACGAGGTGCTGGCGCGGGTGGCGGGCGAAGTGGGGCTGCGCCAGATTGCTACTAAAAAATGAGCTGGTAGCGCTTGATGTGATTGGGTTTCAGATATAAAAGTATCTGAAACCCAATACTGACAAGCGCAAGCAGCTATTTTTTCAGGAGCGGCGATATCGCATCAAGGCTTGAGCGGTATCGGCGTGGCGCGGTCCACGGGCACCGCCGTCACGCTGTTCTGCGGCGAGCCGTCGATGAGCTTGTCGGAGTAGGTCAGGTACACCAGCGTGTTGCGCGGCGCGTCCACCATGCGCACGATGCGCAGGCGCTTGAACAGCATGGACATGCGTTCGGTGAACACTTCCTCCTGCTTGCGCAGCGGCTTGGTGATGCGGATGGCGCCCACCTGGCGGCAGGCGATCGATGCTTCGGCGCGGTCTTCGGCCAGGCCGAGCGTGCCCTTGATGCCCCCGATGCGGGCGCGCGAGACATAGCAGGTGACGCCTTGCACGCCGGGGTCGTCGTAGGCTTCCACGATGATGTCGTGGTCGCGGCCTATCCATTGAAAAGCCGTGTCCACGGTGCCGATTCTTTCGCCCGATGCGGCCAGCGCAGCGCCCGCCAGCAGGGCCGAGGCCAGCAGGCCCCCGGCCACAGCCGCCCGCCGGCGTGCGGCCGTCATGCGGCCACCCCGGTTTCGGCGCAGCGCCGGGCCAGGTGCGCCAGGGCTTCTTCCACCTGGTCCACCAGCACCAGGCACAGGTCGCCGGGCTGCAGGCGGTCGAGGGCGGCGTCGATGGCAATGAATTCGCCACGGATTTCCTCGACATGCCTGGTGCGCACGGCGCCGGCCAGGCCCTCGCGCAGCAGGGCCATCACTTCGCCGTCGCCGCGGCCG
>WOZN01000287.1 GCA_011620245.1 Acidovorax sp. | reverse complement strand
CCAACGCACGGTGCGCGTGAACGCCACGGGGCATATATCGCTGCCACTGATTGGCATGGTGCAGGTGGCCGGGCTTACCGCCTCAGACGCCGAGGCGCTGATTGCATTGCAATACGGCAGCAAATACCTGCAAGACCCGCAAATTTCGATCTTCATCAAAGAGTTCACCACGCAGCGCGTCACGCTGGACGGCGCGCTGGTCAAGCCCGGTGTTTATCCGCTAACGGGGCAGATTACGCTGTTGCGGGCGCTGGCGCTGGCGGGCGGGGGCTCGCAATTGGCCGATCTGGAGCAGGTGATGCTGTTTCGCATGACCCCGCAAGGCCAAAGCCTGCTGGAAAAGCACGATGTGCTGAAAATTCGCCAGGGCGATGCGCCCGACCCTTTGTTGCAGAATGATGATGTGGTGGTGGTAAACCGCAGCTCGCAACGCGCCTTTCTGCGCGATTCGCTGTTCCGCGACGTTCTGGACACGCTCAACCCCTTCTCCAACACCTATCGCAACGCCGTTGCGCCATAAATCTGGCTGCTGCCGGCCTCGCCCTTCGACAAGACCCCCCTTTTTTGCCCGACATGTCACAAGACCATCAGCCTTCAAACCCAGAGCGTTTGCCCGCCCACCACAACGGTCAGCCCGCACAGCAGGCCTTGGCCATGCGTGGCAACTATGGCCTGGGCATGCCTGCCGAGGGCCGGGGCGCCGAGCCGCAAGCCGAGGACGACACCATTGACCTGCGCGACATATGGCGCCTGGTTGTCAAGCACAAGTGGCTGCTGGTGTCCATGGCCACGGTGGGTTTGCTGGCGGCGCTGCTGCTGAGCTTTATTCGCACGCCGCTTTACCTGGCTTCGGCCACGGTGCAAGTGGACAAGCGCGCCGCGCGCGTGGTGCAGTTTGGCCAAGATGCCGACGCCAGCGCTGACCTGGACGACCGCACCGGCATGGGCACGCAGCTGGAGTTGCTCAAAAGCCGGGTGCTGGCCGAGCGGGTGATTGACGAGCTGCGGCTTGACCGCCAGGCCCTGCCCCAAGCCTTGGCCCAGGCCCAGCTCGCCAGTACCGCACCCGGTGCGGATGAGGAAGCCGACCCCGCCGACGAGGAGCCCGCCAGCACGGGCTGGCAGGCAGTGGCCGGCAATATGCTGGGCAAGCTCCAGCAAAGCTGGAACAAGATGCGTCAGCCCGCCACCGACAGCGCCGAGCGCCTGAACCGCGAAGATGTGATTGCCGCATTCAACAATACAACGAATGTGGAGTTGGTGCGCAATTCGCGCATGATCAAGGTGAATGCAGAAAACGCCGACCCACGACTGGCTGCGCGCATTGCCAATTCGGTGACTCAGACCTTTATTGCGCTGAATCTGGAGCGGCGGCTGGAGTCTTCGTCTTACGCCAAGACCTTTTTGGAAACACAGCTGGGCCTGACCAAGGCGCGGCTGGAAGAGTCTGAGCGCAAGCTCAACCAGTTTGCGCGCGAGCGAAACATTCTGACGCTGGATGAAAAGACCAATGTGGTCAACCAGACGTTTACCGATTTTTCGTCGGCGCTGGCCAAGGCGGAGCAGGATCGGTTCAAGGCGGAATCGGAATACGAGTCGATACGCAATACGCCCGACACGGCCCGCCAGGTGCTGGAGAGCAAGACGATTCAGGACTACAAGTCCCAACGCAGCAAGCTGGATGCCCAATACGAGGAAAGCGCCAAGATCTACAAGAAAGATTTTCCCAAGATGCAGCAACTGCGCGCCCAGATCGACGACCTGGACGCCAAGATCAAGATCGAGATGAGCAGCATATTGGCGTCGGTGAGCAACTATTTTGAGATGACCAAGCGGCAGGAGGCCCTGCTGCGCTCGCGCGTGGAGGAGACCCGCCGCCAGATCGTGCAGGGGCAAGACCAGAGCGTGGATTACAACCTGCTCAAGCGCGAGGTGGACACCAACCGCGAGCTTTACAACGGCCTGCTGCAGCAGGTGAAGGAAGTGGGTGTGGCCGGCGGGGTGGAAAGCAACAACATCCAGGTGGTGGACAAGGCCGAGGTGCCGCTGTTCCCCTACAAGCCCAAGATTGCACTGAACACGGCCATTGGCCTGCTGGCGGGCTTGGTGCTGGGCTTGGGGCTGGTGTTTTTGATGGAGTCGATGGACGATTCGATCAAGTTTGCCGACGAGGTGGAAAAAACCCTGATGGTGCCGCTGTTGGGGGTGATTCCAAAAATCAAGCAAAAGGGCGATCAGGGCGGCAGCATGGCCTTGCAGGCGCAACACGACCCGCGCGGCCATTTTGCCGAGGCTTACCGCTCGGTGCGCACGGCGCTGCAGTTTTCTACCTCTGAAGGGGCGCCCAGGCGCCTGGTGGTGACCAGCACGGCCAAGAATGAGGGCAAGTCCACCACGGCTATGGCACTGGCCATCAATTTTGCGCAGCTGGGGCTCAAGACGGTGCTGATCGACGCCGATATGCGCAATCCGACCGTCCACAAATACATGTCTTTGGGCAACACCAATGGGCTGTCGAACTTTTTGTCGGGCCACAGCACAGCGGGCGAACTGCCGCAGGCCACCGAAGTGCCCAATCTGCAGGTCATCACGGCGGGGCCCATTCCGCCCAGCCCGGTGGACCTGCTGACGGGCCCCAAGCTGGGCGAATTGATGGACATGCTGCAGGCCGATGGCGCGCAGTTCATCATTCTGGACGGCCCGCCGGTGCTGGGCCTGGCCGATGCGGTGGTGCTGGGCAACCAGGTGCCGTCGGTGCTGTATGTGGCGCAGGCCAGCCAGACGCGCAAGAGCCATATCAAGGATGCCTTCAGGCGCCTGCGCATGGCGGGCATTGTTCCGCGGGGCGTAGTGCTGACCAAGACAACCGCACAAAACACCGCGTATTACACCTACGACAATTACTACGGCTATGGTGCTGACCAGGCAAAAAGCAGCAATGCGAGCCCCAAAACCGAACCCTTGTTGCAAAAGGCCTGAGAACGTGTTCACGGTCTAAGGCTCCCGCAGCCAAGCCAAGACAACACCATGGATCATCTGGCCAGATTACTGCTGGATTTTGGGCGCGCGCCCGGCAATTACCCAGTGCGCCTGCGAGAGCCGCGTGCGCTGTTTGACGGGTTTGACGTGATCGCCCAATGGGCGCTGAACCGCTTGCCGGAGTCCTTGCAGGACAGGGCCGCGGATATCGAGGCAGCGGCGGTGCTGTTCATTCAGCGGGCCTGCTTTGCCCCGGACAACACCTTCTATCAGGTGCTGGGCTTGCTGCCCCGGGCCTACCCACCGGAAGAACTGCGCGCCCGCTACCGCACCATGATCCGGTTGGCACACCCCGACATGGGGGTGAAAGGCTTGCCCGCGAACGCGGCCAGCCTGGTCAACCAAGCCAACGAGGTGCTGTCCAACAATGTGCTGCGCGTTCGATACGATGCGCAGCTGGCGCGCCAGGCAACCACCAGTGTGGCAACGCCCGCGCCCTTTCTACCCCAGGCGCGTGGGGTGGCGCATCGCCTGTGCTTGGCAGGACGTTTGCAGTTATTCAAGGCCCAGCACCCAAAGGTGGTGCGCGCGAGCGTGCTATTGGGCCTGGGCCTGGTGCTGGTTTCGCTTGTGGCCCTGCTGACGTGGGCTGCCCAGGAGTCGAGTGACAGCCGCATGCTGATAGTGGCTGCCCGGCAACCTGCGGCCCGACCGGCCCCGGCTGAACGGCAGATGGCCGAAATTGCTTCACCCACGCTGACCAAGCGTCTGTCCCCGCAGTCTGGCAACACCGATATTGCGCACCTGCCTGCCACCACGGAGCCGGCCCCTTTGCAAAGCGCTCTTGCGGCAGCCCCTGCCCCGCCGC
>WOZN01000113.1 GCA_011620245.1 Acidovorax sp. | reverse complement strand
GCATCCTTTGGGGATGCCGTTTTCATTTGCGATTCCGCCATGAGCGACACCACTGCACAACCCGGCCTCGACAGCCTCTCCAAGTCCTTCGAACCCGCTGCCGTGGAAGCCCACTGGGGCCCCGAGTGGGAGCGCCGCGGCTACGGCGCGGGCGGCTTTCGGGGCACGGGCGCGCCCCGGGCGGGCCAGCCCGCGTTCTGCATCCAGCTGCCGCCGCCCAATGTGACCGGCACGCTGCACATGGGCCATGCGTTCAACCAGACCATCATGGACAGCCTCACGCGCTACCACCGCATGCGGGGTTTCAACACCGTCTGGGTGCCCGGCACCGACCACGCCGGCATCGCCACGCAGATCGTGGTGGAGCGCCAGCTGCAGGAACAAGGCATCAGCCGCCATGACATGGGCCCTACGCCCGATGTGGCGCGCAAGAACTTCGTCGCCAAGGTGTGGGAGTGGAAGGAAAAATCGGGCAACATCATCACCATGCAGATGCGCCGCATGGGCGACAGCGTGGACTGGAGCCGTGAATATTTCACCATGGACGACAAGCTCAGCCGGGTCGTCACTGAAACCTTTGTGCGCCTGTACGAGCAGGGCCTGATCTACCGTGGCAAGCGCCTTGTGAACTGGGACCCCGTGCTGCAGTCCGCCGTGTCCGACCTGGAAGTCGAGAACGAAGAAAAAGACGGCTCGCTGTGGCACATCGCCTACCCATTGGCCGATGGCTCGGGCCAGCTGGTGGTGGCCACCACCCGCCCCGAAACCATGCTGGGCGACGTGGCCGTGATGGTGCACCCCGAGGACGAGCGCTACCAGCACCTGATTGGCCAGACCGTGACCCTGCCTCTGGTGGGCCGCGAAATCCCCATCATTGCCGACGAATACGTGGACAAGGAATTCGGCACCGGCGTGGTCAAGGTCACACCAGCGCATGACCAGAACGACTACGCCGTGGGCCAGCGCCACAAGCTGCCCATGATCTGCGTGCTGACGCTGCAGGCCACCGTCAATGAGAACGCGCCCGCCAAATACCAGGGCATGGACCGCTTCGTCGCGCGCAAGGCCGTCGTGGCCGATCTCGAAGCCCTGGGCCTGTTGATCGAGACCAAGAAGCACAAGCTCATGGTGCCCATCTGCACCCGCACCGGCCAGGTGGTCGAGCCCATGCTCACCGACCAGTGGTTCGTGGCCGTGAGCCAGGTGAGCGACCAGGACCCCACGGGCAAGAGCATCGCGCAAAAGGCCATCGACGCAGTGCAAAGCGGCGAAGTGAGCTTTGTGCCCGAGAACTGGGTCAACACCTACAACCAGTGGATGAACAATATCCAGGACTGGTGCATCAGCCGCCAGCTCTGGTGGGGCCACCAGATTCCGGCCTGGTACGACGAAGACGGCAACGTGATCGTGGCGCGCAGCGAAGCCGAGGCCCGGGCCTTGGCCCCCGGCAAGCAGCTGCGCCGCGACGAGGATGTGCTCGACACCTGGTATTCCTCCGCGCTGGTTCCCTTTTCGACCATGGGCTGGCCCGAAGCCAGCACCGGCGCCACCGTTCTGGCGGAGCCTGTCGAAGCCGGAGCCAACATTTCGACAAGCTCAGTGCGAACGGATGCTGGAGATTCCAGCCCAGGCATTCCCGACAGCCTGAGCGACTACAACCTGTACCTGCCCAGCAGCGTGCTGGTGACGGGCTACGACATCATCTTCTTCTGGGTCGCCCGGATGATCATGATGACCACGCATTTCACCGGCCGTGTGCCGTTCAGGCATGTCTACATCCACGGCCTGGTGCGCGATGCGCAGGGCAAGAAGATGAGCAAGTCCGAGGGCAACGTGCTCGACCCGGTGGACCTGATCGACGGCATTGCGCTGGAGCCCCTGCTCGACAAGCGCACCACCGGCCTGCGCAAGCCCGAAACCGCGCCGCAGGTGCGCAAGGCCACGCAAAAGGAATTCCCCGAAGGCATTCCGGCCTATGGCGCCGACGCGCTGCGCTTTACCTTCGCAGCCCTGGCCAGCCTGGGCCGCAGCATCAATTTCGACAGCAAGCGCTGCGAGGGCTACCGCAACTTCTGCAACAAACTCTGGAACGCCAGCCGCTTTGTGCTGATGAACTGCGAAGGCCAGGACTGCGGCCTCAAAGAGCACACCAAGGCCGACTGCCAGCCCGGTGGCACGTTCGAGGGCTACCTGGACTTCAGCCAGTGCGACCGCTGGATCAGCTCGCAACTGCAAAAGGTCGAGGCCGAAGTGGCCAAGGGCTTTGCCGAATACCGCCTCGACAACGTGGCCAACAGCATTTACGACTTCGTCTGGAACGAGTTCTGCGACTGGTACCTGGAGATCGCCAAGGTGCAGATCCAGACCGGCATGAACATGCCAGACCAGCAAGCCGGTCTGGCCCAAGTCCGCGCCACGCGCCGCACGCTGATCCGCACGCTCGAAGCCATCCTGCGCCTGGCCCACCCCATCATTCCGTTCATCACCGAAGAACTGTGGCAAAAAGTGGCGCCCGTGGCCGGTTTGAAGGGCGAGTCGGTCAGTATTGCCTGCTACCCCGAAGCCCAGCCCGAAAAAATCGACGAGGAATCAATAGCCCATGTGGCGCGCCTGAAGACGCTGGTGGACGCCTGCCGCACGCTGCGCGGCGAAATGAATGTGTCGCCCGCCACGCGTCTGCCGCTGCTGACCGTGGGCGACACCGCCTTCATGCACAGCGTGGCCCCGGTGCTGCAGGCCCTGGCCAAGCTGAGCGAAGTGAAAATATTCGACGACGAAGCCGCGTGGCAGACTGCCGCCCAGGCAGCGCCCGTGGCCATGGTGGGTGACGCCCGCCTGTGTCTGCACATGGAGATCGACGTGGCCGCCGAAAAGGCCCGCCTGTCCAAGGAAATCGCCCGCATCGACGGCGAAATCGCCAAGGCCAGCGCCAAGCTCGGCAACGAAGCCTTCGTGGCCAAGGCACCCGCCGCCGTGATCGACCAGGAGAAAAAGCGCGTGGCCGACTTTGGCACCACCCTCACCCGCCTGCGCGACCAGCTGACCCGCCTGGGCTGAAGGGCCAACGCCGGTTGTTCATCACCCACCCACCGCACACACCATGATCCAGCCCACCAACACCTCCGTTCGCAAAGCCGTATTCCCCGTGGCCGGCCTCGGCACCCGCTTTCTGCCCGCCACCAAGGCCAGCCCCAAGGAGATGCTGCCCGTGGTGGACAAGCCGCTGATCCAGTACGCCGTGGAAGAGGCCTATGCCGCCGGCATCCGCCACATGATCTTCGTCACGGGGCGCAGCAAGCGCGCCATCGAAGACCATTTCGACACCGCCTACGAGCTGGAGGCCGAACTGCAGGCCGCCGGCAAAAAGGAACTACTGGAGCTGGTGCACTCCATCCAGCCCGACGACATGGACTGCGCCTTCGTGCGCCAGCCGCGTTCGCTCGGGCTGGGTCATGCCGTGCTGTGCGCCGAGCCCCTGGTGGGCAACGAACCCTTTGCCGTGCTGCTGGCCGACGACCTGATGGTGGGCCCGCCCGGCGGCGAACCCGTGCTGGCGCAGATGGCCGCCGCGTTTCGCCAGCAGGGGCGCTCGGTGATCGCCGTGCAGGAAGTGCCGCTCGATCAGGTGCACCGCTACGGCATCGTGGCCGGCGAGCCCGCGGGCGGGCCGCTGATCCGCATTGAGCGCATCGTCGAAAAACCCAAGGCCGACGTGGCGCCCTCGCGCATGGGCGTGGCCGGCCGCTACATCCTCACGCCCGGCATCTTCAACGAGATCCGCAACCAACCCCGCGGCGTGGGCGGCGAAATCCAGCTGACCGACGGCATTGCACGCCTCATGCAGAGCGA
>WOZN01000408.1:2613-3880 GCA_011620245.1 Acidovorax sp. | reverse complement strand
GGGGCGCCATGCAGCGTTGCTCCTCCTTGCGGGCATGAGCCCGCCGCGTCGTCGCGTCTTGCCTGGCACCCCGATCACGGCACTGGCAGGCGCATCCAACCGCCGTTTCTAGGTTCAACGTGACAACAACCGTAACCCCCTCCGCCACTCCCCTCGACAGCGACCTCCAACTGGTGGAGCGTACGCTTGCGGGTGACCAGCGCGCCTACGAATTGCTGGTCATCAAATACCAAAGGCGCATCGAGCGCCTGATTGGCCGCATGGTACGGGATACGGACCTTGTGCCCGACATTGCACAGGAAACCTTTATCCGTGCCTACCGGGCGCTGCACCAGTTTCGGGGTGATGCGCAGTTTTATACATGGCTGTACCGGATTGCCGTGAACACGGCCAAAAAGGCGCTGATGGACATGAAGCGCAATCCCGTCATCTCTGAAAACGCCCTGCGCGGCAGTGAGGAGGAAGATGAAACTTCCCGCCTCGGACATGAACTAATTACCGAGGAAACGCCTGAAACCATTCTTGCTGCCCGTGAAATTGCCGAGGCCGTGAACGCGGCCATGGAAGCATTACCGGACGATTTGCGGCAGGCGGTAACTTTGCGTGAGATCGAAGGATTGACTTACGAAGAGATTGCCGCGGCGATGGAATGCCCCATCGGAACGGTGCGGTCACGGATTTTCAGGGCACGCGAGGCGATATCCGCGCGTGTACGTCCGCTGCTGGAAAACCAGTCGGGCAAGCGGTGGTAAGGCAAATTCCTTGGAGGCTTGCGTGTGCGCGCGGGCGCTTGGGGTCGGACGAGATTGAGCAGGTGATGCTATGAACACAGACTTGATGGAGCGCGAGCGATTGTCGGCATTGGCGGACGGGCAGCTGCAGGGCGAAGAGTTGGCACAGGCCCTGCAGTTTGCTGCGCAGGAGGACGGGCAATCCACCTGGCAGCTCTACCATCTGGTGGGCGATGTCTTGCGTTCGCCGGAACTGGCTTTGCACCAGCAGGGCAATCGTGCCATGGTGATGCGGGTTCGAGAGCAATTGGCGCATGAACCCATGCACGGACGGCTGCCGGAAACCGCATCCATGGTGGCACAGATCGCACGCCCAGAAGCAGCGGTTGCCGCCAATGCCTCGGTGTTTCGCTGGAAGATGGCGGCGGGACTCGCATCATTGGCTACTGTGGCAGCCATTGGCTGGAGTTCTTTCGCGGGGCTGCAAGGCGCGGGAGCTTCCGGTACCCAACTGGCCGCAGCGCCTGCATCGGCGC
>WOZN01000408.1:0-2513 GCA_011620245.1 Acidovorax sp. | reverse complement strand
GCGCCTGCATCGGCGCGTGTTTCAGCGTCTGCGCCAGCCGCCCAACCCGTGGCACCACCCGTGGTTGCCCTTTCTGGCAACGACGGGCAGGAGGTCATGATGCGCGATCCGCGCCTGGACGATCTTCTTGCCGCGCACAAGCAATTCGAAAATACAACTGCATTGCAGATGCCCGCAGGGTTTCTGCGCAACGCCACTTTCGAGAGGTCTGACCGCTGATGCGCTGACGGGCGATTCTGTTTGGAATGATTCACGACTTGCGCAAATCAGGATCAGGCCAGCCGCCCACCCCATGAAAGTACCCTTCGTGCCCCCTCCCCCTTGTTTGCGTAAGTCCTATGATTAATGGCGGCCGGAGTGCGCGATGCGCTGTGGTTGCCGATTTAACGCCCGGGCTGTGGGTTGCTGTGCTTTGCGTGCAGCACTATGTCGTGAGCGCACGGGTGATCGGCTTGGGCTCCATATGGATGCTGACCCAAGTCACTCCGGTTTCCTTCACAGTGATACAACATCTGTTCGTAACCAACACCACAATTCAAGAAAGGTCGATGATGATCAGGATCGATTGGAAAAAACTGCAGTCCTATGCGCTGGCAAGCGCACTGATGGGGGCGGCAGGTCTGGTGGCCGTGCCTCACAGTGCAGCCATGGCGCAACCCGCTGTATCGCGGGGGTTGCCGGACTTCACCGAACTGGTGGAGCAGGTGGGGCCTTCGGTGGTAAACATCCGGACATCCGAGAAGGTGTCGGCCCACACCGGCACGTACGGCATAGATGAAGACATGTTCGAGTTTTTCCGACGTTTTGGCGTGCCTATCCCCAACATGCCCCGGCAGCAAAGGCCCCAGGGGCCGCAGCCCGATGAGGAGCAGCCGCGGGGTGTGGGGTCGGGCTTCATCCTGACCGCCGACGGTTATGTGATGACCAATGCGCATGTCGTGGAGGGCGCAGACGAGGTCATCGTCACGCTGACAGACAAGCGCGAGTTCAAAGCCAAGATCGTGGGGGTCGACAAGCGCACTGATGTGGCCGTGGTCAAGATTGGTGCAACCGGGCTTCCCGCAGTGAAGGTGGGTGATGTCAGCCGCCTGAAGGTGGGCGAATGGGTGGTGGCCATCGGATCGCCATTTGGACTCGAAAACACGGTCACTGCCGGGATCGTGAGCGCCAAGCAGCGAGATACGGGTGACTATCTGCCGTTCATCCAGACCGACGTGGCCATCAATCCCGGCAACTCGGGCGGGCCGTTGATCAACATGCGCGGTGAGGTCGTGGGGATCAACAGCCAGATCTATTCGCGGTCTGGCGGGTTCATGGGCATCTCGTTTGCAATTCCCATAGACGAGGCCATCCGGGTGAGCGAGCAGTTGCGTACATCGGGCCGGGTGATCCGCGGGCGCATTGGTGTCCAGGTTGGCCAGGTCACCAAGGATGTCGCAGAATCCATTGGCCTTGGCAAGGCATCGGGCGCACTGGTGACGGGAGTGGAAGCAGGGTCGCCGGCCGACAAGGCTGGCATCGAGCCGGGCGACATCATCACCCGGTTTGACGGCAAGGTGATCGACAAGCTCTCGGATCTTCCGCGCCTGGTGGGCAATACCAAGCCGGGAACCAAAAGCACGGTCACGGTGTTCCGCCGTGGCGGCGCCAAGGATCTGGGCATCACCATCGCCGAGCTTGAGGACGGCGAGCCGGCTAGCAAGTCCGCAGAACGGGAAGAAAAGCCCAAGGCTTCTACTGCCGCACAGTTGCTCGGGTTGTCGGTGAGTGGGTTGACCGATGCGCAAAAGAAAGAGTTGAAAATCCGCGGCGGCGTGGTGGTGAATGCGGCCACCGGCGCAGCTGCCCGTGCCGGGCTGCGCGAAGGCGACGTCATCCTTTCCATCGCCAACACCGAGATCCGCGGGGTCAGGGATTTCGAAGCGGTGCTGGCCAAGGTGGACAAGAGCAAGCCCATCAATGTGTTGTTCCGGCGGGGCGAATGGGCCCAATTCACCTTGATTCGACCTTCCAGATAAGCCGGTACAGAGGCTGTGCTCAGAGGCTGAGAGTTTTTTGCCCGCGCCCGAAAGGCGCGTCAAAACGCCACTGATCAAGGCGAAAAGCACAGCCATAGCTCGGGCTATGGCGAGCATTTGCAACGACGAGCAGGGGTGTTTTGGCGTGCAAGGCGGGCATAGGCAAAAGACTCTCAGCCTCTCAGGGGTGCACAGCGAAACCCCGGGTGTTTTCCCGGGGTTTTTTGTGCCTGGATTGGCCACAGACAGCGAGCAAATTCAAATTTCTTTTGGAAATTGAAGGTTAGCGAAGGCTAAGAACGTGTTCACGGTCTAAGCTGGCGCGCTGTTCATTCATCATTCTGGATAGAATACAGGCCTTTGTTCAACAAATATCGACATATCAGCCGACATTGCGGCCGCATTGTGGAACGGGGCATGGCCTATGCACAGTTGATCCACAGCTAGTGTAGTGTTCGACGCTATGCGGCACATAAAACCGCGCCTTTGGGCGCA
>WOZN01000201.1 GCA_011620245.1 Acidovorax sp. | reverse complement strand
CTGGGATGCGATACGGTTGTGGATTAAATAGAGAACAACCCCCTGAGTGGCTGCGTTGGGATTGGTCGCGCGCTTTCGACGGTTGTTGGGCGGCGCGTCGCGCCGTCGGACGACCTGGCAAGCGAAAGAGCGGCTTTCATGTGTCTTCTTCGGCCGTATCCAAAGGAGAAAGCCGCGCGCCGCTTGCCCGTTTGAGCGCTTGCTGCTACATTAGAAGGCTTTTCGGAATTTCCGAAGGGATTCACGTTTTCGTTTTCACGAAGCATTTCACGAAGCATTTCACGTTTAGGGACGTATTCATGCCAACCATTAACCAGCTCGTGCGTCAGGGGCGTCAGGTCGAAACGACCAACTCCAAGAGCCCCGCGATGCAAAACTCTCCACAGCGCCGTGGCGTGTGCACCCGTGTGTACACCACGACGCCCAAGAAGCCCAACTCCGCCTTGCGCAAGGTCGCCAAGGTTCGCCTGACCAATGGCTTCGAAGTCATTTCCTACATCGGCGGCGAAGGCCACAACCTGCAGGAACACAGCGTCGTGCTGGTTCGCGGCGGCCGTGTCAAGGACTTGCCCGGTGTGCGTTACCACATCGTGCGCGGTTCGCTCGACTTGCAAGGCGTGAAAGACCGCAAGCAGTCGCGCTCCAAATACGGTGCCAAGAAGCCAAAGGCCAAATAAGCCTGCGGTTGATCGATATACAAGGTGCTGTTTCCCGCGTGGCGCGGTGATGCAGCGTAGTGACCCCAAGCGCAAATGTCTGCGTGGGTCGAGTAAGTGGGAGTCCAGAATGGCTCTCGCGGTGTCTGAAAAGATACCAACTGAAGCAAGAATGAGGTGAAAAATGCCACGTCGTCGCGAAGTCCCCAAACGTGAAATCCTGCCGGATCCCAAGTTCGGCAATGTAGAGCTGTCCAAATTCATGAACGTGATCATGGAAGGCGGCAAAAAAGCGGTTGCAGAGCGCATCATTTACGGTGCCCTGGAGCTGATCGAGAAGAAGCACCCCGACAAGGACCCTCTGGAAGCTTTCACGGTTGCCATCAACAACGTCAAGCCTATGGTCGAAGTGAAGTCCCGCCGCGTCGGCGGTGCCAACTACCAGGTGCCCGTGGAAGTGCGCCCTGTTCGCCGCCTGGCCCTGTCCATGCGCTGGATCAAGGAAGCGGCCCGCAAGCGCGGTGAAAAGTCCATGGCGCAGCGTCTGGCCAACGAATTGCTCGAAGCCACCGAAGGCCGTGGCGGCGCCATGAAGAAGCGTGACGAAGTGCACCGCATGGCCGAAGCCAACAAGGCCTTCAGCCACTTCCGCTTCTGAACCGACGAACCGCTCTCGTCGCCCCGCGCAAGGCTGCCGGCATTTTTGCCTGCAGCCTTGTGGTGATTGAGGCGGTCACAAAATTGACGGGTTGCAGCGCCAGAATGCTGGGCCCCCTCGCCCCCGAATAAAACGACCCATCCAAGGATCCACCATGGCTCGCAAGACTCCCATCGAGCGCTACCGCAATATCGGTATCTCGGCCCACATCGACGCTGGCAAGACCACCACCACCGAGCGCATTCTTTTCTACACCGGCGTGACCCACAAGCTGGGCGAGGTGCATGACGGCGCTGCCACCACCGACTGGATGGAGCAGGAGCAAGAGCGCGGCATCACGATCACTTCCGCGGCCGTGACCTGCTTCTGGAAGGGCATGGACCTGTCCTACCCCGAGCACCGCTTCAACATCATCGACACCCCCGGTCACGTGGACTTCACGATCGAGGTGGAGCGGTCCATGCGCGTGCTCGACGGCGCCTGCATGGTGTACTGCGCCGTGGGTGGCGTGCAGCCCCAGTCGGAAACCGTCTGGCGCCAGGCCAACAAGTACAAGGTGCCGCGCCTGGCCTTCGTGAACAAGATGGACCGTACCGGTGCCAACTTCTTCAAGGTCTATGACCAGATGAAGCTGCGCCTGAAGGCCAATCCCGTGCCCGTGGTGATCCCGATCGGCGCCGAAGACAGCTTCACGGGCGTGGTCGATCTGCTCAAGATGAAGGCCATCATCTGGGATGAAGCCTCGCAGGGCATGAAGTTCAGCTACGAAGAAATTCCTGCGAACCTGCTCGAATCCGCCAAGGAATGGCGCGAAAAGATGGTGGAAGCTGCGGCCGAAGCCACTGAAGAGCTGATGAACAAGTACCTGGAAGGGGGTGACTTGAGCGAAGAGGAAATCAAGGCGGGTCTGCGCCAGCGCACCATTGCGACCGAAATCCACCCGATGCTGTGCGGCACCGCGTTCAAGAACAAGGGCGTGCAGCGCATGCTGGACGCCGTCATCGACTACCTGCCAGCACCTACGGACATTCCGGACGTGACCGGCACGGACGAAGACGAAAATCCAGTCACCCGCAAGGCCGATGACGGCGAGAAGTTCTCGGCACTGGCCTTCAAGCTGATGACCGACCCGTTCGTGGGCCAGCTGACCTTCGTGCGCGTTTATTCGGGCGTGCTGACCAAGGGCGATACCGTCTACAACTCGGTCAAGGGCAAGAAAGAACGCATCGGCCGTATCGTGCAGATGATGGCGAACGACCGCGTCGAAGTGGACGAAATCCGTGCCGGCGACATCGCTGCCTGCGTGGGCCTGAAGGACGTGACCACCGGCGAAACGTTGAGCGATATCAATTCTCCGATCATTCTGGAGCGCATGGTGTTCCCCGAGCCCGTGATCACGCAGGCTGTGGAACCCAAGACCAAGGCCGACCAGGAAAAGATGGGCATCGCGCTGCAGCGCCTGGCTGCCGAGGATCCATCGTTCCGCGTCAAGACCGACGAAGAGTCGGGCCAGACGCTGATCGCCGGCATGGGCGAGCTGCACCTGGAAATCATCGTCGATCGCATGAAGCGTGAATTCGGCGTGGAAGCCAACGTGGGCAAGCCCCAGGTGGCCTACCGCGAAACCATCCGCAAGACGGTGGAAGAGGCCGAAGGCAAGTTCGTGCGCCAGTCCGGCGGTAAGGGCCAGTACGGTCACGTCGTGCTCAAGATCGAGCCCAACGAAGCCGGCAAGGGCATCGAGTTCATCGACGCCATCAAGGGCGGTGTGGTTCCTCGCGAATTCATCCCGGCCGTGGAAAAAGGTATCAACGAAGCCGTCACGCAAGGCGTGCTGGCCGGCTACCCTGTGGTGGACGTCAAGGTCACGCTGCATTTCGGTTCGTACCACGATGTGGACTCGAACGAACTGGCGTTCAAGATGGCAGCCATCTTCGGCTTCAAGGAAGGTTGCCGCAAGGCCAACCCGGTCATTCTGGAACCCATGATGGCTGTGGAAGTGGAAACGCCTGAAGACTATGCCGGCAACGTGATGGGCGACCTGTCCTCGCGCCGCGGCATGGTGCAAGGCATGGAAGACATTCCTGGCGGCGGCAAGGCCATCAAGGCCGAAGTGCCTCTGTCGGAAATGTTCGGCTACTCCACCACCCTGCGCTCCATGTCGCAAGGCCGCGCCACCTACTCGATGGAATTCAAGCATTACAGCGAAGCACCTCGCAGCGTGTCGGAAGCCATCATGGCTGCGCGGGCCAAGTAAACCTTTGGGGTCAGACCAGCTCTGCTGCTCTGTCCTCACTGATCAGATTTGGGGACAGACCAGCTGTGCTGCTCCGTCCCCTCTGATTAGATAAAAAAGGCCTCCAGCGCTTATGCAGTAAGCGTTGTCAGCTATTTATTCAGTAGCAAATCATTTTTTGCAATCTGCGATCCAGTGCCGCCCCGTTGCCTGTGCAGGGCGAACCAGCAACCGGATGCAGACGTTAAACCACTACACAGGCATCGCTCTTTGGAGAATTGAAAATGGCAAAAGGCAAATTCGAACGCACCAAGCCCCACGTCAACGTGGGCACGA
>WOZN01000232.1 GCA_011620245.1 Acidovorax sp. | reverse complement strand
CAACAGCACGCAGGTGCTGTTGGAGCCGCAGCGCTCAGCCTTGCCTGGCACCCCAATCACGGCACTAGTGTGCTGTCCCCGGCCCAAAGCACCACTGCCGCAAATCCCCTGGCCACCAACCCGCCCGACGGCGCGCACCCTGGCGCTGGCACCAGGGTGCCGTTGCCATTCTTCTGATGCACATCAAGCGGCGCGCGAAGCCATAACGCCATTGGCTACCGTCCTACAGCTTGGGACAGATGCGGGGCGTAAAGTGCATCTGTCTGCACCGCAGATCACTATCCAGATCACTATCGAACACAGAGGAAAGACAAAATGATGAAAGCCACAACTCTTCGCACCGTCAGCCTGGCCGTAGCGCTGGGCTTGGGTGGTTTAACCATGGTTGGCTGCACCAACACCACGGAGAAGTCGCAAGCATCCCCCGCCGCCAGCCGCGCCGCCATGGAAACCGCCGTGGACGAATCGTTGCAGCGCCTGTACCGCACGGTGCCGGGTTCGCGTGAGATGGTCGACAAGGCCGCTGGCGTACTGGTGTTCCCATCCGTCGTCGGCGGCGCCTTCGTGGTGGGCGCCGAGCACGGCAAGGGTGCCCTGCGAGTGGGCGGCCGCACCGTCGGTTACTACAGCACCACGAGCGGTTCGATTGGCTTTCAGGCCGGCGGTCAGTCGCGCACGGTGATCTACGTCTTCAACACGCATGACGCGCTGAACAAATTCCGCAACAGCAAGGGCTGGACGGCCGATGCCGACGCCACCATTGCCGTGGGCAAGGTCGGCGCCAACGGCTCGGTCGACACCCAGTCCATCCAGCAACCGGTGGTCAGCTTCGTGCTGACCAACGTGGGCTTGGAAGCCGGCGTGTCGGTAGGCGGCAGCAAGATCACCCCGATTACCCTGCCCTGATGACCGAGTGGCTGGCCCAGTGCCGGCCGCTGCCCTTACCCTAAGGGCTCGTAATCGCGCCCACTTGCACCTGTTCCTGGCAAGGCCAGGAAATGTTGTAACCCATTGGGTTGTAAGGCAATTTGCCTATCGCGTCATCGACAAAAAATGTACTTTCGCACATCAGGAATCTTCGCGCAATCTGTCAAGACTTAGCCTTCTAGCGTAGCGCTCCTAGCGTTGCACGCGCACCATCGCGGACTCGACCCCGGCGCCTTCCAGTTTTTCCTTCAGCTGCTCGGCATCATCGCGCTTGGAAAAAGGGCCCACGCGCACGCGGTACACGGTGCGGCCGTTGTGTTCGCGCTCGCTCACGCGGGCTTCCCAGCCCAGCATGGCCAGCTTGGCCCGCTGGGCATCGGCGCCCGACTGGCTGGGGAACGCCCCGGCCTGCACGAAATAATCAAACGGATCCACCGCCGCCGACTTGGCCCGGGCCAGATCGCCCAGCGGGTCCGCCGAGGCGGCAGGCTTGGTATCGGCCTTCGTGGCCAGCTTGGCCTCGGCCGTGGCAGGCTTGCTGGCAGGGATGCGCGCAGCAGGGGCCTCGGCGGGGGCGGGGGCTGCGCCATTGGCATCGGCCGCGGCGGGCGCGGCGGGCGGACGCGCGGGGTTCTTGCCGTAGAGCGGCGAATTGGGGTCCCAGTTCTTGTTCTTCTGGGCTTCGGCGGCGTCCCGGTCCACGCCACGCAGGCCACTCTTGTTCAGAAAAGGCACAGGCACCTTGGTCACATACACGGCCACGGCCAGCGCAGCGCCCAGGCCCACAATGACTCCGACAATGAAGCCGATGATGGTGCCACCCGTCTGTTTTTTCTTCATGGTAGTAACTGCTTACATTCTGGCCGGGGCCGATACGCCCAGCACAGCCAGGCCATTGTGCAACACCTGCGCGGTGGCCGCGACGAGGGCCAGGCGCGCGCGCTTGACGGTTTCGTCCGCCACCAGAATGCGCTCGGCGTCGTAGTAGCTGTGGTAGCTGGCGGCCAGGTCGCGCAGGTAGAAGGTGACGTCGTGCGGCGCCTCGCCCTCTGTGGCGGCGGTGAGCATCTCGGGGTATTTGGCCAGTTGCAGCATCAGCGCCTGGGCCTGCGGGCCTTCGAGCGCGGACAGGTCCGCGTCCTTGAGCGATGCCACATCGCCGCCGCCTTGCCCCTGCAAAGATTCCTGCCAGTTGCGCAGCACCGAGCAGATGCGCGCATGAGCGTACTGCACGTAGTACACCGGGTTGTCGTTGTTCTGCGCCACGGCCAGGTCCACATCGAAGGTGTACTCGGTGTCGGGCTTGCGGCTGAGCAAAAAGAAACGCACCGCATCCTTGCTGGTCCACTCGATCAGATCGCGCAACGTGACGTAGCTGCCCGCGCGCTTGCTGATCTTGACCTCTTCGCCGCCCTTGACCACGCGCACCATGGTGTGCAGCACATAGTCGGGGTAGCCCTGCGGAATGCCCACATTGGCCGCTTGCAGCCCGGCGCGCACGCGGGCGATGGTGCCGTGGTGGTCGGTGCCCTGCACGTTCACCGCCTTGGTAAAGCCACGCTCCCATTTGGTGATGTGGTAGGCCAGGTCGGGCACGAAATAGGTGTAGCTGCCGTCGCCCTTGCGCATGACGCGGTCCTTGTCGTCGCCATATTCGGTGGACTTGAGCCACAGCGCGCCGTCATGTTCGTAGGTCTTGCCCGCGTCGCGCAGCTTTTGCACCACGGCATCGACCTTGCCGCTGGTGTACAGGCTCGACTCCAGGTAGTAATTGTCAAAGTGCACATCAAAGGCCTTGAGGTCCAGGTCCTGTTCATGGCGCAGGTAGGCCACGGCAAACAGGCGTATGCCGTCGAGGTCGTTTACATCGCCGCTGGCGGTGAACTCACGGTCGTCGGACCGCACGGTCTTTTGGGCCAGAAAATCAGCGGCGATGTCGGCGATGTATTCGCCGTTGTAGGCCGCTTCGGGCCATTCGGCGTCGCCAGGCTTGAAGCCGCGGGCACGCATCTGCACCGAGATGGCCAGAGTGGTGATCTGCACGCCCGCGTCGTTGTAATAGAACTCGCGGTACACATCCCAGCCCTGGGTGTCGAACAGGTGGCTGATGGCGTCGCCCAGGGCGGCCTGGCGGCCGTGGCCGACATGCAACGGCCCCGTGGGGTTGGCCGACACAAACTCGACCAGCACGCGCGCATTGCGCCGGGGCTGGAAGCCAAAGCGCGCACCGGCGGACAGCACCTCGCGCACGATTTCCTGCTTGGCAGCAGGTTTCAGACGGATGTTGATGAAGCCGGGGCCCGCGATGTCGATGTCGGCAACCCAGCGCTGGTAGACCGGCGAGGCCAGCAGCGCGCTGCGCAGGCGCTCTGCCACCTGGCGCGGATTGAGCTTGAGCGGCTTGGCCAGCTGCATGGCTGCCGTGCAGGCAAAGTCCCCATGAGACGCCACCTTGGGCGACTCAAACACGGCCTTGGCGCCTGCGCCGGGGGTGAGTTTTTCCAGTTCAGCCGCAAGTGCGGCCAGCAAATCTTGTTTGACGGAGAGCATTGCTCGATTCTACGGGGCAGGTGCGACGCCACCCCCCCCTCGCGTCGTAATGAACAATCCCGGCCGAAGAACACACCCAAGGCCTATCACGCAGCATCCGGGCTGTAATCACAAGCCCCGCGCCCGAATGGCGCACCCGGCTGACCTGCCATCGACACGGCGAGCGTGCTCGTCAGCCGCATTGCGGGCCACACCGTTCTATGCGGCAATCTGTCTGGGTTGATGTTTGATGTTTGCCAACTTCTGGAGCCTTATGAAACCACTTTTTTCCCTGACCGCACTGGGCCTCGCCCTGGGCCTGTCTTTCGGTGCTGCGCAGGCTGCCGATGCCCCTGCACCTATCAACCTAAAAACGGCAGTTGACCGCTGCCGTTTTTAGGTTGAATCCGTGACCACCCCATAACGAATCC
>WOZN01000012.1 GCA_011620245.1 Acidovorax sp. | reverse complement strand
GCCCCGGCCCATGGCCAGCGACCCATGAGGAAGATTGCAATGCCAACCGATCAAGCCACACCGCTGCGCGAAGCACCCACGTTGCAAGGCCTGAGCGCCGCCGAAGCGGCCCGCCGCCTGGCGGCCGAAGGCCCCAACCTGCTGCCCGGCAGCGCCCCCAAGTCCATGCTGGCCATCGTGCGCGACGTGGTCACCGAACCCATGTTCCTGATGCTGCTGGCCGCCGGCGGCATCTACCTGGCGCTGGGTGACCGCGCCGAGGCCATGTTTCTGCTGGGCTTTGTGTTCGTGGTCATCGGCATCACGCTGGCGCAGGAGCGCAAGACGCAGCGCGCGCTCGAATCCCTGCGCGACCTGTCGGCCCCGCGCGCACTGGTGATTCGCGACGGCCAGGAACAGCGCATCGCCGGGCGCGAAGTGGTGCGTGGCGACCTGCTGGTGCTGCACGAGGGCGACCGCATCGCCGCCGACGCCCTGCTGATCGACGGCCAGCTCGAAGTGGACGAATCCCTGCTCACCGGCGAAGCCGTGCCCGTGACCAAGCTGCCCGCAGCTGCGGGCACCACGCAGACGATGCAGGCCCCGGCACCGGGCGGCGACGGCACGCCGGGCCTGTTTGCCAGCACCGTGGTCACGCGCGGCGTGGGGATCGCCGAGGTATATGCCACGGCGACCCACACGGCCGTGGGGCGCATCGGCGCCGACCTGGCCACCACGGTGCAGCCGCCTTCTGCGCTGCAAGAGGGCTCGCGCCGGCTGGTGCGCAACCTCGGCACGGGCGCGGTGGTGCTGGCATTCGCCCAGGTGCTGCTGGGCTGGTGGTGGAATGGGCAGCCTCTGCTGGAGAGCCTGCTGTCGGGCATTGCACTGGCCATGGCCATTCTGCCCGAGGAGATTCCGGTCATCCTCACCGTGTTCCTGGCGCTGGGCGCCTGGCGCATCTCGCGCCAGAAGGTGCTGACGCGGGTCGTCACCGCCGTCGAGGCGCTGGGCGCCATCACCGTGCTGGCCGTGGACAAGACGGGCACGCTCACCGTCAACCGCATGGCCGTGGCCGAGCTGGCCAGCGCCGACGAGCATTTTCGCCCCGAGGGGGCCAGCGAATTGCCCGAACATTTTCACCTGCTGACCGAGTTCGCCATGCTGGCCACGCCGGGCGACCCGTTCGACCCCATGGAAAAGGCCATCCAGCAGTTTGGCCACCAGTGGCTGCAGGGCACCGAGCATGTGCACGATGGGCGCGAGCCGGAGTTCGAATACGCCCTCTCGGGCGAGATCCTGGCCATGACGCGCGTGTTCGTCAGCGACGAGCCGGATATGCACCTGCTGGCCACCAAAGGCGCACCCGAGGCCGTGGCCGACCTGTGCCACCTGGATGCCGGGCAGCGCGATGCCATCCGCCGCCAGGTGGAGGCCATGGCCGAGCGCGGCCTGCGCGTGCTCGGTGTGGCGCGCGGCCGCTGGAAGGGCGCGGCCCCGGCGCCCGACCAGAGCCCGCCCTGGCCGCAGAGCCAGCACGACTTCGACTTTGATTTTCTGGGCCTGGTGGCGCTGGCCGACCCGCCGCGCCCCGAAGTGCCCGCCGCCCTGGCCGAATGCCGGCGCGCCGGCGTGCGCGTGATCATGATGACCGGCGACCACCCCGCCACGGCCCGCGCCATCGCCCGGCAGGTGGGCCTGTCGGAGCGTCCCGAAATCATCACCGGCGCCGAACTGGAGGCGCTGGACGATGCCGCCCTGCGCGAGCGCCTGCGCCATGTGGACCTGTGCGCACGCCTGCAGCCGCGGCACAAGCTGCGCCTGGTGCAACTGCTGCGCGCATCGGGCGAGGTGGTGGCCATGACCGGTGACGGCGTGAACGACGCCCCCGCCCTCAAGGCCGCCGATGTGGGCATTGCCATGGGCGAGCGCGGCACCGACGTGGCGCGCGAGGCCGCCGCACTGGTGTTGCTGGACGACAGCTTCGCGCGCATCGTCGCCGCCATCCGCCAGGGCCGGCGCATCGACGGCAACATCCGCAAGGCCACGCGCTTTGTGTTTGCCGTGCATGCACCCATCATTGCGCTGGCCATGGTGCCCACGCTGCTGCACTGGCCGGTGCTGCTGCTGCCGGTGCACATCGTGCTGCTGGAGCTGCTGATCGACCCGGCCTGCTCCATCGTCTTCGAGGCCGAAGCCGAAGACAGCGACACCATGGAGCGCGCGCCGCGCCCGGTGTCCGACTCGCCGTTTGCCTTCGTACCGCTGCTGTGGTCGGTGCTGCAGGGCCTGGGCATGGCCGCCGTGCTGCTGGCCGGCCAGGCCTGGCTGGTGCATCAGGGCTGGCACCCCGACCAGGGCCGCGCCGTGGTGTTCAGCACGCTGGTGCTGGGCGTGCTGCTGCTGATCCTGGCCAACCGCGACCTCTCGCGCCCGGCGCTGTGGGGCGTGACCGACCCCAACCCCTGGCTGTGGCGCATGGCCGCCGGCATGGGCATGCTGCTGGCGGCGGTGCTGGGCATTCCCTGGCTGCGCAGACTGATGGGGCTGGCCCTGCCCGACTCACAAGGCCTGGTGGTGGCCGCGAGCCTGCTGGCGCTGTGCCTGGCCTGGCTGGAACTGGTGCGGCTGGCGGGCCGGCTCTTGGGCGCCAGCGGCAAGGCCGGGCGTGGCACCGCACGGCCTCCTGAACGCCTACGGCCGTGATGCGCTGCCGCCCGCGGGCGGCACGGCATGGTCCAGATCGGGACGGCGCCACGGGTCCACATGGGCCATGAGGTTGAGCACGCGGTGGCGCTGCAGCACGCGATGGCGGGCCTGCACCGCAATGTCATGGCCTGCCTCGACCGTCAGGGCGGCGTTCACCTCCAGGTGCGCATCAACCACAATCATGTCGCCCATCTTGCGCGTGCGCACGTCGTGCACGCCGCTCACACCCGGCGTCTCCAGCAGCGTCTGGCGAATGGCCTGCACCTCCTGCTCGTCCACCGAGCGGTCCATGAGATCGTGCAGCGCATCCCAGCCAAACTCCCAGCCCATCCTGGCCACCATGAAACCGACGATCAGCGCGGCAATCGGGTCCAGGATGGGAAAGCCGGCCAGGTTGCCTGCAATGCCAATGCCCACCACCAGCGACGAGGCTGCATCCGAGCGCGCATGCCAGGCATTGGCCACCAGCATGCTCGACTTGACGCGCTTGGCCACGGCCAGCATGTAGCGAAACAACAGCTCTTTGCCCACCAGCGCGGCACCGGCCACCCACAGGGCCACCATGTGCACCTGCGGCACGGCCTCGGGATTCTCCAGCTTGACGACCGCCGACCACACCATGCCCAGGCCCACGCCCAGCAACAACAGGCCCAGCACCAGCGAGGCCGCCGTCTCGAAACGGTGGTGTCCGTAAGGGTGGCCCTCGTCAGCGTCTTTTTGGGCATGGTGGTTGGCAAACAGCACCACGAAATCGGCCACCAGGTCCGACAGCGAGTGGATGCCATCGGCAATCAGGCCCTGCGACCTGGCCATCACCCCCACCACGATCTGGATGGTGGACAACACCAGGTTGACGCCCACACTCACCCAGGTGCTGCGCGATGCGGCGGCCGCGCGCTGCGCGGGGGTGTGATCGGTGTCTTCGGAGTCGTCGGCAAAGTCATTGAATTTCATGGTGGATGCCTGTCAGGGCGGCTGAGGACGGAAGGCAAATTGCCTGGGTTGCGCCCGAAAAATAGCGCGGGGCCCCGCCTACGGCCGTATTTTGCCCCGTGGCTGCAAGCCAAATGCTGTGTGATTCAACCTAAAAACGGCAGTTGGATGCGCCCGCCGGTGCCGTGATCGGGGGGTGCCAGGCAAGACGCGACGACGCGGCGGGCTACTGCCCGCAAGGAGGAGCAACGCCGCATGGCGCCCCGA
>WOZN01000187.1 GCA_011620245.1 Acidovorax sp. | reverse complement strand
GCGTTGGCCAGGATGTTCACGCCTTCAACCATGCGAGCGCGGGCTTCGCCGCCGAAAACTACGTCTTTTGCTGCCATTTGATATCTCCGAATTCAGTAAAAAGTCTGGTCTGGAACGGTGAGAAATTACTTCTCGACCACTGCAAACAGATCGTCTTCCTTCATGACGAGCAACTCGTCGCCATCGACCTTGACGGTCTGGCCCGAGTACTTGCCGAACAGAACGCGGTCACCGACCTTCACGTTCGGGGCGATCAACTCGCCCTTGTCGTTCTTCTTGCCGGGGCCGACGGCCAGCACTTCACCTTGATCGGGCTTTTCAGCGGCGTTGTCAGGGATCACGATGCCGGAGGCGGTCTTGGTTTCGCTTTCGATACGCTTGACGATCACGCGATCGTGCAGAGGGCGAAGGTTCATTGCATTGCTCCTGTTGACTGACAATAAAAAAGCTGGATTGCGAAGCGCCCGAGCTTCGGGCGCCGCCAAACTTCCCCCGCACAAATGCCTGTTAGCACTCGGCCTGGGTGAGTGCTAATGATAAGGGCATTTGTGGCAGTTTCAAGACGTCCCTTGGTGGTTGGGGGATTTTTGGGGGATTGCTGTGGCAGGCAGTCACCATGCAAGGGCGGCACCGGTCCGGTTGGGATTGGGTTACTCCGACCTGCCACTGTCTCTGGCGGAAATTGATCGCTATTGAACCTGGAAACGGCAGTTGACCGCTTTGTATCCCTTGGCAAGCCGCATGAAATCAAGCGCTGATGGCTTCGATGGCGTTCACCTTGTGGGTGAGAGCGCTATGCCCCTGCCAGCACCCCGATCACGGCACTGGCAGGCGCATCCAACTGCCGTTTCCAGGTTGAAGAAATGATCCGGGATCGTTCATCAGATCGTGAACACGATCTCAAGGCCCCAGCCTGATCACCACCGCTTCCAGTCCCATGGCGCGGATGGTGCGGGCGGCTGCGTGGGCTTCGGCGCGGTCGTCGAAAGGGCCCACCCGCACGCGCAGGCGGCGCTCTTTTTGCCCGCGAATATTTCCTGCCGGAAGGCGGGCAGGCCCTCATTGAGCAAGCGGGCCTGGGCTTTGCGGGCATTGGCTTCCTCGGCAAAAAGCCCCACGTTGATGTAGTAGCCCGCCGCCGTGCCAACCACTGCCAAGGCATGGGTGCCGTTGGCCGAAGCCGGGGATTCATGTGCCGCACAGCGTCGAACATTACACTGGCATTCCCCCGCTTGATGCAACGCCCCGGAGTTCCCGCGTGATCCCCTCCCCATCTGGCGCCCCGCGCGACCCGGTCGATGTGACCGATGCCACGCCGCGCGCCCCCGGCACGCCACGGCCGCCGCGCCGCCCCAGCGCCGCGTTCATGCTGCAGCACCCGGCGCACTGCATTGCGCTGGGCTTTGGCGCGGGCCTGAGCCCCAGGGCGCCGGGCACCGTGGGCACCCTGTGGGCCTGGCTGGCCTATCTGGTGCTGCAGCACTGGCTGGGCACGCAGCAGCTGGGCCTGCTGATCGGCGCGGGCACGCTGGCGGGCTGGTGGGCCTGCACGGTGACGGCGCGGCACATGGGCGTATCCGACCCCGGCAGCATCGTCTGGGACGAGGTCGTGGCCTTTTGGCTGGTGCTGTGGCTGGCCATGCCCATGGGCTTGTGGGGCCAGGCCGTGGCGTTTGCCCTGTTCCGCTTCTTTGATGCCGCCAAGCCCGGGCCCGTGGGCTGGGCCGACCAGCTGTTCAAAGGCTTTGGCTGGCGCGGCGGCTGGGGCATCTTGTTCGACGACTTTGTGGCGGCGTTCTGCACGCTGCTGGTGATTGCGGTCTGGAGGTTCTTCTGGTGAGCATTCCACTACTATCAAAAAATGAGCTATCAGCGCTTGATACACAAGCGCTACAGGCCATTTTGACCAATATTTCAGGCCAGCTGCTGGCGCGCGGCTGGATGCTGGCCACCGCCGAAAGCTGCACCGGCGGCCTGATCGCCGCCGCCTGCACCGAGCTGGCGGGCTCGAGCCAATGGTTCGAGCGCGGCTTCGTCACCTATTCCAACGCCGCCAAGACCGAGCTGCTGGGCGTGCCCGCCGCGCTGATCGCGCAGCACGGCGCTGTCAGCGAGCCCGTGGCACGCGCCATGGCCGAGGGCGCCGTGGCACATGCGCACGCCCAGGTGGCAGTGGCCGTGACCGGCGTGGCCGGCCCCACGGGCGGCAGCGCCGAAAAGCCCGTGGGCACGGTGTGGTTGGGCTGGCATATGGCCGGGCAGACGCACAGCGAGGTGCGACATTTCGCCGGCGACCGCGCCGCCGTGCGCGCGGCCGCCGTGCGGCACGCGCTGGCGGGGCTGCAGGCGCTGCTGCGCGGCTGATCGCCGGGCCGTCACGCCTTTGGCAGGCGCTGTGTCAGGCCCCGTGGCATTTCTTGAATTTCTTGCCGCTGCCGCACCAGCAGGGCTCGTTGCGGCCGGGTTCGGGCAGTTTGCGCACGGTTTCGATGCGCGGGCCCATGATCTTCCACAGCTGGCGCAGGTCGTACACGGCCCAGATGGCTTCGGCAAAGCTTTCCATGCGGGCCTGGCTGGTGCTGGGCGGCCCGTCCTCGCTGAACATGCAGACCTCGGGCTTGCCGGTGTCGTCCTCGGTCAGGGCGACGATGCTGTCGAGGGCTTCGTCGACCCATCTGGCGGCTTCCTTGTCGCGCGGTGCGTCCCAGTCTTCGGGCCAGTTTTCCACGGCAAACATGAAGCCCAGCGCCCACACCTGGCCAAACGAGGGAATGAACTCACCGGCCATTTCGGCGCGCTGCTCTTCGGGCAGGCTGGCCACGGCACCGCGCATGTCCATGACCAGGGGCTGGAAGGTGCGGTCGTCGTCCAGCGTTTCGACCGGGGCGTCCAGCTGCTGTTCGACCTCGCTCCAGCGGCGCATCCACAGCTCCAGGAACCGCGCCTGCTGGGCCGCATCGGCAAACGCCGACAGCAGCGGCAGGGGCTCGCCCTCGGCCAGATCGATCGCCACGCCATCGCCCAGCAGCATGGGCAGGTATTCCGATGGCGGGATGGGGCGGCGGCTGCAGACCAGCGCCGTGAGGAAGCCGTCGAAGAACTCCCACTGCGGAATCTCTTCGCCCCGCGTGCGCAGGTCGTCCAGCAGCGTGTCGATCTCGTCCAGTTCATCGAGGCCCAGGGGCGGTGCGGCAGATGCGGCAGATGCAGCGGCGGCCTCCGAGGGTTCTTGGTGGGGGGTGTTCATGGCAGGGCTCCAATCGGCGGGGTCACAGGGCCTGGATGCTGCCCATGGCCCCTGGCAAAGGCGGTCAGTGTAGCCGCCAACCGGTGCAAAAAGTCAAGCCATCAGCGCGGCACAAGGCGTGGTGGCGGTGCCCGCCGACGAAACATCGGCCCACCCGTTTGCTTCAAAAACAATCGCTGTTGCCGCGTGCGCACCCAGCGCCAGCAGCCGTTTTTGCATGCAGAGAACGGCCTTGTCCTTGCTGAGCAGGATGGCGCGGTGGGCCACGGCCAGGTCGATGAAATGCTGGTCGTCGGCATCCTTGCACACGGCCGACACGCGCGGCGCCACAGCCACCCAGCGCACCTGGGCCTCGTAGGACTGCAGCAGTTCGCCGGCGGTCAGCCCGTAAAACGCCAAGCGCGGCGCGATCTGCGGATAGGCCAGCACCCGCGCGAGTTCGTCGCGCATGGGCGGCGTGGCCACCCAGCACAGCCGCTGCGCGTGCAGCAGCGTGCGCACGGGGGCCACGGCCGCGTCGGCAAACAGCAGCAGGTCGAGCACGATGTTGGTATCGAGCACCAGCGCGCGCGCATCGGCACCGGCCTGGCCGTGCCCGGGCAGCGGCAGCACGCAGCGCGGGGGCCTAGCCGCCATGGGTCTTGGCCTTGGCCTTGG
>WOZN01000341.1 GCA_011620245.1 Acidovorax sp. | reverse complement strand
TGACCAGCAGCATCAGCGCGACCGCACGGGAATGCGTGAGTTTCATGGGTGTTCGTCAGAAAATATCGCTTCAGACGACAAAAGGGCCACTGCAGTGGCCCTGATGGATGAGGCCAGGAGCGTTTTGGAGCCCCTGGAGCCGGGATCAGCGACCAGCGCGCTTGCGATCGCTTTCCTTGAGATGGCGCTTGCGGATGCGGATGGACTTGGGCGTGATTTCCACCAACTCGTCGTCCTCGATGAACTCCACGGCGTATTCCAGCGTGGCGTCGATGGGCGGGGTGATCTTGATCGCGTCTTCCTTGCCCGATACGCGGAAGTTGGTCAGCTGCTTGGTGCGCGTGGCATTCACCACCAGGTCGTTGTCGCGGCTGTGGATGCCCACGACCATGCCTTCGTACACCGGGTCGCCCGCACGCACGAACATGCGGCCACGGTCGTCCAGCTTGCCCAGGGCATAGGTGAAGATTTCACCGTCGTCCATCGAAATCAGCACGCCATTCTTGCGGCCGCCGATCTCACCCTTGTGGGGCTCGTAGCTGTCGAAGATGTTGGCAATGAGGCCCGAGCCACGCGTCAGGTTCAGGAATTCGTTGGTGAAGCCGATCAGGCCGCGCGCAGGAATGCGGTATTCCAGGCGCACACGGCCCCGGCCGTCCGGCTCCATGTTGACCAGCTCGCCCTTGCGCTCGCCCAGTGCCTGCATCACACCGCCCTGATGGATTTCCTCGATGTCGGCCGTCACCAGTTCGATGGGCTCGCATTTCTCGCCATTGATCTCCTTGAACACCACGCGTGGCTTGGACACCGCCAGCTCGTAGCCTTCGCGGCGCATGTTTTCCAAGAGGATGGTCAGGTGCAGTTCGCCCCGGCCCATCACTTCGAAGATGCCTTCTTCGTCGGTTTCCTTCACGCGCAGGGCCACGTTGTGTTGCAGCTCCTTTTGCAGGCGGTCCCAGATCTGGCGGCTGGTCACGTATTTGCCTTCGCGGCCTGCCAGCGGGCTGGTGTTCACGCAGAAGTTCATGGTCAGCGTGGGCTCGTCCACCTCGAGCATGGGCAGCGGCGCGGGGTTGAGCGGGTCGGTGATGGTCACGCCAATGCCGATGTCGGCAATGCCGTTGATCAGCACGATTTCGCCGGGACCGGCTTCGGTCGCCTGCACGCGGTCCAGGCCCTGGAACGTCAGCACCTGGTTGA
The DNA here is from genome assembly GCA_011620245.1 of Acidovorax sp. Taxonomy (GTDB): domain Bacteria; phylum Pseudomonadota; class Gammaproteobacteria; order Burkholderiales; family Burkholderiaceae_C; genus Acidovorax. The sequence goes on along the minus strand of WOZN01000341.1, from coordinate 2,705 downwards.
CACGGCCCTTGATGGCCTTGCCATCGGGGCCTTCCATGACCAGCACGTCCATCATGGGCCTGATCGTGCCCTGGCTGATGCGGCCCACGCCGATGCGGCCCACAAAGGTGGAGAAATCGAGTGCGGAGATCTGCAGCTGCAGCGGGGCAGCGGGATCACCCTTCTGTGCGGGCACATGCTTGAGCACCGTGTTGAACAGGGCCGACATGTCGGGGCCCCACTGCTCACCCGGCTCACCCTCTTCGAGCGACGACCAGCCGTTGATGCCCGAGGCATAGACGACGGGGAAGTCGAGCTGCTCGTCGGTGGCACCGAGCTTGTCGAACAGGTCGAAGGCCGCGTTCACCACCTTGTCGGGGTTCGCGCCGGGCTTGTCCACCTTGTTCACCACCACGATGGGCTTGAGTCCCAGGGCCAGCGCCTTCTTGGTCACGAAACGCGTCTGGGGCATGGGGCCTTCTTGCGCGTCGATCAGCAGCACCACGCCGTCCACCATGGACAGTGCACGCTCCACTTCACCACCGAAGTCCGCGTGACCAGGGGTGTCGACGATGTTGATGTGGGTGCCTTCCCAGCTCACGGCGCAGTTCTTGGCCAGGATGGTGATGCCACGCTCTTTTTCGATGGCGTTGTTGTCCATCACCGTGTCCACCACTTTTTCATGCTCGGCGAAGGTGCCGGACTGGCGCAGCAGTTGGTCGACCATGGTGGTCTTGCCATGGTCCACGTGGGCAATGATGGCGATGTTGCGGATTTGTTTGCTCATAGTTTTTCCAATATGCCGCTGGCTTGCAGGTGCGGCGTGCCTTCCAAAATTTGTTGAATTTCCAGCGGACTCAGGAGCCTGTCGGGCACCAGTTCACCGTCCTTGGTATGCCCGACGCCCAGCAGGGCCGCAGGGGCCTCGCTGAAAACCGCCACGGCGCTGGCGTCTGGCCAATTACCCCTGCGCGGCAACCCCGAGAGGAAACGAGCGGCATTGTCGCCGTCGAGCGTGACACGCATGTGTAGTGCCAGCAACGATTCGGGTGGGTGCAGACTGGCCAGGCGTTCCGCCTCGGGCATGGCCTCCAGTCGCGCCAGCGTGATGCAGCGCTCCACACCCAGGCCGCCCGTGTCGATGCGGCGCAAAAACGTCAGGTGCGCCCCACAACCCAATGCAGCGCCAATGTCCTCACCCAGGGTGCGGATGTAGGTGCCTTTGCTGCAGGTCACTACTATTTTGATAGCTGCTTGCGCTTTATCCGTCTGCGTTAGTGTCAATTTCAATGCATGAATGACCACATCGCGGGCCTCGCGCTCCACCGTGACGCCCGCGCGGGCGTATTCGTACAGCGCCTTGCCATCCTTCTTGAGCGCGCTGTGCATGGGCGGCACCTGGCGGATGGGGCCGGTGAACTGCTTTTGCACAGCTGCAAGGCGCTCGGGCGTGAGCTGGGCCGGGTCCACATCGCAGCGCTGCACCACGTCACCCTCGGCGTCGCCGGTGGTTGTCGTCGTTCCCAGCACGGCAACGGCCTCGTAGGTCTTGGCGGCGTCGAGCTGCAGCTGGCTGAACTTCGTGGCTGCGCCAAAACACAATGGCAGCACGCCGGTGGCCAGCGGATCGAGCGTGCCGGTATGGCCCGCCTTTTCGGCACGCAGCAGCCATTTCGCCTTCTGCAACGCGTCATTGCTCGACAGGCCGAGCGGTTTGTCGAGCAGCAACACCCCATGCACAGGGCGCCGCTGCACCCTGGTGCGTGGCGCGTTCATGGCTAGTCTTCCTGTGCGCGCGAAGAAACAGCCTTGGCGATCAAGGCATTCATGTCGGCCGCATGCTCGGACGTGCGGTCAAACACGAAATGCAATGTGGGCACCGTGTGGATATGCAGGCGCTTGAACAGGCCATTGCGCAGGAAACCCGCAGCCTGGTTGAGCGCCGCCTGTGTTTCCACCGGATCGCCCACCAGCAGGCTGAAGAACACCTTGGCGTGCGCGTAATCGGGGGTTACTTCCACGCCCTGCAGCGTCACCATGCCCACGCGCGGGTCTTTCAACTCGCGCGCGATCAGTTCCGTCAGATCGCGCTGGATCTGATCGGCCACCTTGAAGGCGCGGTTGGGGGTGGAAGATTTCTTGGCAGCCATGGATTACAGCGTCCGCGCGATTTCCTTGATGTCAAAGAATTCGAGTTGATCACCTTCCTTGATGTCGTTGTAGTTCTTGAGCTTGATACCGCACTCAAAACCTTCCTTGACTTCCTTGACATCTTCCTTGAGGCGCTTGATCGATTCGACTTCGCCGGTGTGGATCACCACGTTGTCGCGCAGCAGGCGGTACTTGGCGTTGCGGTGCACCATGCCAGACGTGATGTACGAACCGGCAATGGTGCCGATCTTCGTTGCCACGAACACGGTGCGGATCTCGGCCGTGCCAATGATTTCCTCGCGCTGCTCAGGTGCCAGCATGCCCGACATCGCCACCCGCAACTCGTCCACGGCGTCATAAATGATGCTGTAGTAACGCAGATCGACGCCGTTGCTCTCGGCCAGCTTGCGCGCACCGGCGTCGGCGCGTACGTTGAAGCCGATCACGATGGCTTTGGAGGCGATCGCCAGGTTGACGTCGGACTCGCTGATGGCGCCCACTCCAGCGTACACCAGCTGCACCTTGACCTCGTCGGTCGACAGCTTGAGCAGCGACTGCGCCAGCGCTTCCTGCGA
>WOZN01000196.1 GCA_011620245.1 Acidovorax sp. | reverse complement strand
CCGATGATGCGCTGGATCTCGATCACCGCGATGGGGTCGATGCCGGCAAACGGCTCGTCCAGCAGGATGAAGCGCGGCTGGGTGGCCAGGGCACGGGCGATCTCGACCCGGCGGCGCTCGCCGCCCGACAATGCCACGGCCGGCGAGTCGCGCAGATGGTCCACGCGCAACTCCTGCAGCAAGGTGGTGAGGCGCGCTTCAATCACTGCCCGCGGCAAGGGCTTGCCGTCATCGCCGCGCTGCAGTTCCAGCACGGCACGCACGTTATCTTCGACGTTCAGCTTGCGAAAGATGGACGCCTCTTGCGGCAGATAGGACAGCCCCAGGCGCGAGCGCCGGTGGATGGGCATGTGCGCCACCGAATGGCCATCGATGCGGATATCCCCGCCATCGCAGCGCACCAGGCCCACGATCATGTAAAACAAGGTGGTCTTGCCCGCGCCATTGGGGCCGAGCAAGCCCACGACCTCGCCTTTTTGCACGACCAGCGACACATCCTTGACGACCTTGCGGCTGCCATAGGATTTTTCGAGGTGCACCACTTCCAGACAGCTGCCAGCCTGGGTGTCAGGGCCTCCCGCCACGGTTGCGGTATTCACTTGCTGGCACCGCCGAGGGAGTTGCTGGGACGCAGCGCAGGCCTGCTGGCCGCCGGGGCGGGCGCAGCGACGCCAGGGGGTCGCTCTTTGGGCGACAGCACGGCGCGCACGCGCCCGCCCGGGGCCGGTGTATCGCCTGCCCCGCTGGCGGCCGGCCTCTTCTGGCCATCGACCGTGAACACGTCGGTGAGGTTGTTATAGACGATGACGCCGCCCGAGATCTCATCGGTTACCACCGATCCACGGTAGCGGCGCAACTCTGCGCGGTTGATGAAGCGCACGTTGTCGGCCTTGCCGTCGTACTCGATGATTTCGCTCTCGCCTTCGATGAATTCGTCGGGTGTGCCGGCCGCAGTGTCGCGCTTTTGCCGGAAGAACGCGCGCTTGCCGGGCTCGGCCGTCACGACGCCGTACTGGTAGCCCTCGGCATCCTGGCGCACATCGAACTGCGCACCGCGCAGCACGATGGAGCCCTTGGTCATGACCACCCTGCCCGTGAACACGGTTGTCTGCTTGAGCTCATCATGGCGCAACGCATCGGCCTCGATGTTCATGGGCTTGTTGCGGTCGGCCTTTTCGGCATGGCCCATGCCGGGGGCACAGGCCAGGGCGGCCAGCAGCAGGATGGTGGGGAGTAGGCTTTGTTTCATAAGGCATGAATCTTGCAGATATTGTAGCCTTGCACCAGGGCTGCAGCCATCGGCAGGGGGGCAGTCTTTTGACTGCACCCCTGCCACACCATCCGGCATGCAGGTCCGCACCGGGCGGTTCTACCTAAAAACGGCAGTTGGATGCACCCGCCAGCACCGATCAAGGCCCAGCTGCCTCGCAACTCGCCACGCCACGCCACGCCACGCCCTCGCGTCCTCATCCAGCGCACCCGCTGCCTTGCGCCGGTCAGGTGCGGGCCGCTGCCAGCCATTCCTCGGCCAGCCGCACCCAGTAGGTGGCACCCAGCGGAATCAGGTCGTCGTTGAAATCGTAGCTCGGGTTGTGCAGCGTGCAGGGGCCACCGCCATGGCCCATCTCGCGGTGCGTGCCATCGCCATTGGCAATGAAGCAATACGCTCCGGGCTTGGCCTGCAGCATGAAAGCGAAGTCTTCCGCGCCCATGGTGGGCTCTTGCACCAGCACGTTGGCCTCGCCCACGATGCCCACCATCACCTGGCGCGCAAAGTCGGCCTCGGCGGCCGAATTCACCGTGGGCGGATAGTTGCGCACAAACTCGAACACGCAGGTGGCCTCGTGCGCGGCGCAGGTGTGCTCGGCCACCTGCTTCATGCGCGCCTCGATCAGGTCCAGCACCTCGATGGAAAAGGTGCGCACCGTGCCCCGCAGCTCGCAGCTGTCGGGCACCACGTTGGTGGCCTCGCCCGCGTGGACCATGGTGACCGAGATCACGCCCGCATCCAGGGGCTTCTTGTTGCGGCTGATGATGGTCTGAAAGGCCTGCACCATCTGGCAGGCAATCGGCACCGGGTCGATGCCGGTGTGCGGCATGGCAGCGTGGCCGCCCTTGCCGTGGATGGTGATCTTGAACTCGTTGCTGGACGCCATCACCGGCCCCGGGCTCACGGCAAACTGCCCCACCGTCACGCCGGGCCAGTTGTGCATGCCAAACACGGCCTGCATGGGAAACTGCTCGAACAGGCCGTCCTCGATCATCACGCGCGCACCGCCACCGTTCTCTTCCGCCGGTTGAAAGATCAGGTACACAGTGCCATCAAAATTGCGGTGTCTGGAAAAATGCTGCGCAGCGGCCAGCAGCATGGCCGTGTGGCCATCATGACCGCAGGCGTGCATCTTGCCGTGGTGCTGGCTGGCATGCGCGAAGGTGTTGAACTCCTGCATGGGCAGCGCGTCCATGTCCGCGCGCAGGCCGATGGCGCGGCCGCTGGCGCCGCCATCGCGCCCCTTCACAATGCCGACGACGCCGGTCTTGCCCAGTCCCCGATGGATGGGAATGCCCCATTCGGTGAGCTTTTGCGCCACCAAATCGGCGGTGCGCACCTCTTCAAAGCATAGCTCTGGATGGGCGTGGATGCCCCGGCGCACAGCGGCAATACCGGCGGCCTGGGAGACGATGGAATCGATAACGTTCATGGTGTGCATCCTTGCGATCTGACAGTCTAGCCAGGCTAGCCCGGTATCCCGAGGCCTGCCAGCCCGAGCGATGGCCCCGACGCCGTGATTTTTGTCCGCGCCCTCGACTTTGCGCGATGCCGTGACCGGGCTGGCGCACCAGCGCCACCCACCGTTCTTCACCCCCGCGCGGCCCGGACCAGCAACCGCCGCGCGAGGGCGGCCAATCCCTGCAAGCGGGCGCTTCGCGGCTCGTGGGGCTGCGTCAAGTTTTGACGCGCCCGTCGCCGGTCAACATGGACATCTCCACAAATTTCGAAGCGGCGTGGTTGGTGGCGCTGAAGGACACGGGGAACCCGGAAATCACCCGCGAACCCAGCGATTCGAGGCCTGTGATGAGGCTATCGCGGGTGAGCTTGCCACCGGCCAGCGCCTGGCGCAGGCCCTCGGTGAAAATGCGCGCCGCCAGAAAACCTTCCAGGCTGGAATAGTTGGCCTGCACCTTGTCGCCACCCTTCTTGATGGCCTCCAGGAACTCGCGCGTGATGGGGCGTGAAGGCTGGTAGGGCGAAGGCACCACCTGCGAGACCACCACGCCTGCTCCGTCCTTGCCCAGTTCGTCGGCCAGCGCCTGCGTGCCCACAAACGATACGTTGTAGAAGGTGCCGCCAAAACCCGCCTTGCGCGCCGCGCGCACAAATGCGGCACTGGCCGCATAGGCCGAGATCTGCACTACCGCGTCGGGCATGGCGGGCACCAGCTTGTTCACGGCCGCCTGCACATCGGTCGAGTTGCGCTGCACCGTGGCCGTGGCCACCGGGGCGAGCTTGAGAGCGGCGAGCGCCCTCGCCACGCCGTCCAGCCCCGCCTTGCCGTAGGCGTCGTTCTGGTAGAACACCGCGATCTTCCTGAGCCCCAGGTTGGTGAGCTGGCGCACGATGAGCGCCGTTTCGTCGTAATACGAAGCGCGCACATGAAAGATCAGCCGGTTGAACGGCTGGCGCAGGGCCTCAGCACCCGTGAAGGGGCCAAAAAATGGCAGCTTGGCCTGGGTAAAAATCGGCAGCGCCGCCAGACTGGTGGGGGTGCCGATGTAGCCAAACAGCGCGAACACGTCGTCGGCGATGAGCTTTCTGGTGTTCTCGGCGCAGCGGTCGGGCTCGTAGCCGTCGTCCATGGTGCGGATTTCCACCATGCGCTTGCCCACGCCGCCCTGGGCGTTGAGCCGGTC
>WOZN01000390.1 GCA_011620245.1 Acidovorax sp. | reverse complement strand
AAAGCGGTCAACTGCCGTTTTTAGGTTGAACCAAATACCGCTGTAGCGCCCGCTGAACAAGCGCCAGCAGCTATTAATTTAGTAGCACCATTGCATCAGGCATGTTTCTTGACCCAGGCCATGTACTGGTTCATCCAGCCCTGCAGAAACTCGCGGCTGCCGGCGCCGATGCCGCCATCGGCATCGAACAGGCCCTCCTTGGCATGGATGAAGCCCTCGGGCTGGCCCAGCGTGGGCATATCCAGATAGGCCAGCACGTTGCGCAAATGCTGCTGTGCCATGGCCGTACCGATGGCGCCCACCGATGCACCGATCACGCCCGCAGGCTTGCCCGCCCACGCGCTCTGGCCATAGGGGCGCGAGGCATGGTCGATGGCGTTCTTGAGCACACCGGGAATCGAGCGGTTGTATTCGGGCGTGACGAACAGCAGGCCCTGCGCGGCCTGGATCTCGCTCTTGAGGCGCAGCACAGAGGCGGCCTGATGGCCGTCATCATCCTGGTTGTAGAGCGGCAAGTCGTCCAGGCGCAGCTGCGTGAAGCTGAAGTCTGCTGGCGCCAGCCGGGCCAGCGCCGTGGCCAGCTTGCGGTTGAATGAATCCTTGCGAAGACTGCCGACGATGACGGCAATGTGGTACTGACTCATGAAAACCTCCTGAAGGAGAAAGACCTCCGGCAAAGCACCGGAGGGCCATGGTAGCGCCGCATTCAACCACTGTTTCTAGGTTGAAAGCCATGCCAGCCGCCATGAACTATCGAAAACATAGCTATAGACGCTTGCTGCATAAGCGCTAGAAGCCAAAAAGACTCCCAAGAACCGGTTCACGTTCTAAAACACAAGGCGCGGTCAATGCCCCCCGCCGCACTGGGCGGAGGGCCCGCCCTACCCCGCGCGGCGCTGGCCCGCCAGGCGCCGCACCACGGCAGCCAGCCGGTCGATCTCGTCGAAAGTGTTGTAGAACGCCAGCGAAGGCCGCACCGTGGTCTCCACGCCCATGCGGCGCAGGATGGGTTGCGCGCAATGGTGGCCCGTGCGCACCGCGATGCCCTCCTCGTTGAGCGCCTTGCCCACTTCCTCGGTCGAGTAGCCGGCCAGCGTGAACGACATCACGCTGGCCTTATCGGCCGCCGTGCCGATCAGCCGCACCCCGGGAATGCTGCGCAGCTGCTGCATGCCATACACCAGCAATTCGTGCTCGTAGCGCGCGATGTTCTCGATGCCGACCTTGTTCACGTAGTCGATGGCCGCCCCCAGGCCCACGGCGTCGGCGATGTTGCCGGTGCCGGCCTCGAACTTGTTGGGGATCGGCTGGAACAGCGTCTTCTCGAAGGTCACGTCGGCGATCATGTTGCCGCCGCCCTGCCAGGGCGGCATGTCTTCGAGCACCTCGCGCTTGCCCCAGACCACGCCGATGCCCGTGGGCCCGAACACCTTGTGGCCCGAGAACACGAAGAAATCGGCGCCGATGTCCTGCACATCCACCCGCATGTGCGAGACCGACTGCGCGCCGTCCACCAGCGCCCTGGCGCCGGCGCGGTGCGCCATGGCCACGATCTCCTTGACCGGCACCACGGTGCCCAGCGCGTTCGACACCTGGGTGACGGCGACGATCTTCGTGCGGTCGTTCAGCAGCTTCTGGTATTCATCGAGCAGCACCTGGCCCGAATCGTCCACCGGGATCACGCGCAGCCTGGCGCCCTTGGCGGCGGCCAGCTGCTGCCAGGGCACGATGTTGGCGTGGTGCTCCAGGTGGCTGACGATGATCTCGTCGCCCTCGCCCACATGCTGCCCGCCCCAGCTCTTGGCCACCAGGTTGATGGCCTCGGTGGTGCCGCGCACGAAGATCACCTCGTTGACGTCGGGCGCATTGATGAAGCGGCGCACGCGCTCGCGCGCGCCCTCGTAGGCGTCGGTGGCGCGGGCGGCCAGCTCGTGCGCGGCGCGGTGGATGTTGGAGTTCTCGTGCTCGTAGAAATACGAGACACGGTCGATCACCGCCCTGGGCTTGTGCGTGGTGGCCGCGTTGTCGAACCAGACGAGCTGGCGGCCGTTCACGCGCTCGGACAGCACCGGGAAATCGCGGCGGATGGCGTGCACGTCGAACGGCGGGTGCTGGCCCTGCCCCGCCAGCGGCGCCGCATCGCGGGCGCCAGGTTTGGGCGGCGTGACGAAGCCGCTGGGCAATACGACTGCATCGACGAAGTAGAACCGCGGGTCGCCCGCAGGCGTGGCCTGCGCCACGCCGGGGCCCGCCGGCACGCCCGCCGCAGGGGGCGGTTCGGTATGCCCGTGAAAAGGCTGGCGTGCCAGCAGTTCCAGTGCATCGGCCCGGGCCGGATCGGCACCGCCCGCCGAGGGCTGGCCGTGCGCGGTGTCCAGGAAGTAATACGGCACGGCGCCACCGGCCGGGTGCGCTGCGGCCTGCTGGGCCACGGCGCCCGACGCCTCGGGCACGCCCAGCACGGCACCGCCCAGGCGCGGCTCGTAGGCGGGCAAGGCGCTGAAGGCCATGTCCGGCACACCGTTGCCGGCGGGCGCATGCGGCAGCAGCGCCGGCGCGCGGTGCGCCAGCGAAGCCACGGGCGTGGGCGAGGCGGGCAGCAGGTTGGCGCCGGGGATGCTGCCCTGCGGAACGGGGGTGCCGGGCACCGAGGGGCCGAAGCCCGCAGGGCTGGCCAGCGGCGAGCCCGGCGGCGCGATGTTGACCGGCGCCTGCACGCCCGCAATGGGCGTGGCCTGGCCGACGCCGGGCAGCGCCGACGGCGGCGTGCCGGGCAGCGCCGAGAACAGCGCCGAGGCCATGCGCGCGAGCGCCGACGGGTCGATCGGCGCCTCCAGGCCCTGCGGCACAACCACGGGTGGGGAAGCTGTCGTCATGGAACGCTACCCGCTTACTTGTAGATGTCCAGGACCGAGTAGTCGTGGTACTTGCCCACCTCGACGTCGTCCAGCACGGCCAGGGCGTCGGGCGTGAGCACGGCCAGCGAGCAGTACAGCGATATCAGGTAGGACGCAATGGCATGGTTGTTGATGCCCATGAAGCGCACCGACAGCCCCGGCCCCTGCTCGCCCGCCAGCCCCGGCTGGAACAGGCCCACCACGCCCTGTCGCTTGTCACCCACCCGCAGCAGCAGAACCTTGGTCTTGCCGTCGGCCACCGGCACCTTGTCGGACGGAATCAGCGGGATGCCGCGCCAGGTGACGAACTGCGAGCCGAACAGGCTCACCGTGGGCGGCGGCGTGCCGCGGCGCGTGGCCTCGCGCCCGAAGGCGGCGATGGCCAGGGGATGGGTCAGGAAGAAGGCCGGCTCCTTCCACACCTTGGTCAGCAGCTCGTCCAAATCATCCGGCGTGGGCGCGCCGGACAGCGGAAAGATGCGCTGCTCGTCCGTCACCTGGGCCAGCAGGCCGTAGTCGGGGTGGTTGATGAGCTCGCTTTCCTGGTTTTCCTTGATCGTCTCGATCGTCAGGCGCAGCTGTTCCTTGATCTGGTCGTGCGGACTGCTGTACAGGTCGGACACGCGGGTGTGCACGTCGAGCACGGTGCTCACGGCGTTGAGGAAATATTCGCGCGGCTCTTCCTCATAGTCGACGAAGGTGCGCGGGAGCTGGTTTTCCGACTCCTTGGCGGTGCAGGCCACCTTGATGGCTTCGGGGTTCTTCACCCGGTTGAGGCGGTAGATGCCCGCCTCCACCGGCACCCACTGCAGCAGATGCGTCAGCCAGCGCGGGCTGATGGTCGAAAGCTGGGGAACTGTCTTGGTTGCGTTGGCTAGTTGCCGCGCGGCCTTGTCGCCAAGTGCGGTCGTGCCGCCCACTGTTGCTGACATATGAAGTGACTCCGTTGGGTTGAGAACAAAAACAAATGATCCTAAAAACGGCAGTTGGATGCGCCCGCCGGTGCCGTGATCGGGGTGC
>WOZN01000338.1 GCA_011620245.1 Acidovorax sp. | reverse complement strand
GCCTAAAAGATGCTAAAAAGCCAGCCGCGCTATTTCACCAGCGCCAGCACATCCCTGAACACCGGGTTCTCGCAGCTGCGCAGCCATTCGAACGCCACCATCTCGGTGGTCACCAGTTCGGCACCGGCGCCGGCCAGGCGGTCGAAAGCGGCATCGCGGTTGCGTTCGGTGCGCGAGCTGCAGGCATCGGTCACCACCCATACCTCGAACTCGTCGTCGATCAGGTCCAGCGCGGTCTGCAGCAGGCACACATGGGCCTCGCAGCCGGCAATGACGATGGTGTCGCGCCCGGGCGCCTGCTGCTGGGCGGGCTTTTGCAAATGCCTGGGCAGGCTGCGGGCATTGCCGCCTTGCTGGGGTTTGGCGGGCGGACGCAGCCATTCGCCCAGGCCTTCTTCGGCGGCGCTGAAATGCATCTTGGCCAGCGTGTTCTGGCACAGGGCGCGCAACGCGGCGTCATTGCCGCCCAGGCGCGAGGGATTTTGCTCGGTGCCCCACACGGGCATTTCCATGATCCGGGCAATTTTGGCCAGGCGCAGCGCATTGGCCAGCACGGCAGGGCCCTCAAAAATGGCGGGCATCAGGCGTTCCTGGTAGTCCACCAGAACGAGTTGGGATTCAGAAGCGTCGAGCAGCATGGTGTCTTTCGAAAGCAGTCAGCAGATCAGTGGCACGCGCAGGGGCTGATTGTCGCAGCCTCTCAGAACGGGTTCACGTTCTCAGGCCGGCAACAGCGACCGAAGCGCCTGCGCCAGCGGCCCGGCCATTGCCACGGCATTGCTGGCATGGGGAATGCAATCGGTGCTCCACACTTCGCCCACCCCGGCGTCGTGCAGGGTTTGCAAGGCATCGCCGGCAAACAGCGCATGGGTGACGGCCACATCCACCGAGGCAGCCCCTGCAGCCCGCAACAAGCGGGCCGCCTGGGCCAGCGTGCGGCCGGTGCTGGCCATATCGTCGAGCAGCACCACGGCACGGCCCTGGACATTGAGCGGCGACAGCTCGATGGCCACGTCGTAGTCGCCATGGCGCCGCTTGGTGCCAACGGCGTAGTCAAAGCCGTGGCGGGCGGCAGCCTGGGCAATCCACTGGGCCGACTCGCCATCGGGTCCGACCAGCAAGGCACCCGGGCGCCGCTGCGCGATCAGGTCGGCCAGCAGTTCGGCGCCGCTGAGCACGATGGCCTGGGGCACGGCAATCGCCTGCTGCAGCGTCGCCACGCGGTGCAGGTGCGGGTCCACCGTGATGACGGCATCCACCAGCCCGGCCAGAAAACCGCCGATTACCTGCTGGCTGACCACCTCGCCCGGCGTGAAGGCCTTGTCCTGCCGCATATAGGCCATGTAGGGCGCCACCAGCGTGATGTGCCGGGCGCCCAGGGTGCGGGCGGCGCGGGCCGCCAGCAGCAGCTCGATGAGCTTTTCATTGGGGTCATGCAGGCTGCGCAGCAGCACCACATGGGGTGGCAGGCGCCCTGCCCCATCCACCGGCAGCCGCAGCTTGAGTTCGCCATCGGGAAAACGGTGGCGGTCGATCATCTTCACCGGCAACTGTGCGGCCAGACCCAGGCGCCGCGCGGCATCGGTCTCATCGTCGAAATGCAGCAGACAGGCCAGCAACGGTGCAACAGGCATGGTCAGAACTCCACGAACACCTGGGGCACGGCATCGGCGGTGCCCAGGCGATAGCCAATGTCGCGGGCGCTGGCCTGCCGGGCGAATTCCAGGTCGGCGGGATAGCCGGCATACACACGGTACAGCAAATCGCCCTGCGCCACCGTGGCGCCCAGCTTGTGCACCAGGTCCACGCCCGCGCCTTGCACCTTGGGCGCGCCGGCCAGGCGGGCCACGCGGGCAATCTGGAAGTTGTCGATGCCCACCACCGTGCCGCTGGCGGGTGCGCAGACCTCATAGGTCAACGGGCCCAGTTGCGGATGCAGATAATCGAAGCCCTTGCTGCCTTGCGCGGTGATGATCTCTTCCATGCGCCTGAGCGCCCGGCCCGAGTCGAGAATGTCGCGCGCAATGGCATAGCCGTCGCCGCCGCGCACGTCGGGGTCGCATTCGATCAGGCGGCCGGCCAGCCGCAAGGCCTTCTGGCGCAGGTCGTTGGGTGCGTCGGGGTCGTTTTGCAGCACGCGCATCACGTCACGCGCTTCCAGCACCGGGCCGATGCCGTTGCCCACGGGCTGGCGCCCATCGGTGATGACCGCATCCAGCGACAGGCCCATGCGCCGCGCCACATATTCAAACAGCCGGCGCAGGCGCTGGGCCTCGGGCATGGAGCGCACCTTGGCCGTCGGGCCGATGGGAATGTCGAGCACCAGATGGGTGGCGCCGGCAGCCACCTTCTTGGACAGGATGGAGGCCACCATCTGCCCGGGCGAATCGATCGACAGGGGCCGCTCCACCGAAATCAGCACATCGTCGGCAGGGGAAAGATTGGCCGTGCCACCCCAGGCCAGGCAGCCGCGGTAGTCGCGCACGATGTCGGCCAGCTGCTCAAACGGCAGTTCCACATTGGCCAGCACCTCCATGGTGTCGGCCGTGCCCGCCGGCGAGGTGATGGCGCGCGACGACGTCTTGGGGCACAGCATGCCATGCGCCGCCACGATGGGTACCACCAGCATGGTGGTGCGGTTGCCGGGAATGCCGCCAATGCAGTGTTTATCGACCACCAGCGGCTCGTGCCAGTCCAGCCGCCGGCCGCTGGCCACCATGGCATCGGTCAGGAAGAACACCTCTTCGCGGTCCATCTCGTCACGGTTGCAGGCAACTACAAAGGCCGTCAGCTCGATTTTGGAATAGTGGTGACCGGCAATGTCGCGCACGATGGCTGCGTAATCCGCCCGCGTGAGACGCTCGCCGGCAATCTTGCGAAACAGCGCGCCCATGGACTCAGGGGGCTCCGCCTGCGTGACCGATACGGTGTGGCCATTGTTCACATCCAACTGGGCAAAGGCGTCTTCCGACAGCCCCAGTTCATTGCACCCCACGATGGCGGTATCGTCCACCACATTGACGGTGGCCAGGATATGGCGGCCATTGGCGTGGACCTCGATCTTGGACAGCGCCTGGAACCCCTCGGCCCGGTACACCGCGCAATCGCGGTGCAGGTAGGCCACGTTTTCGCGCCAGGTGTCAATGGCCACACGGCGCAGGGCCAGTTGCGATGGAACTTGGGTGGAAACGGGTGCGGAAGGAATGTTCCAAGGTTCGCTGGTCTCTATGTGCATGGGCAGCAGACTATACCGAAAACGCCGCCACTGAAACTGGAAAACGATTCGAATCAACAGCTTGCGCTGCCCTCCGATTCCAGGCCTGCAAGAAAAGCGTGTTACCCTCCGCACCCATGTCTCGTTGGTTCATTGCTTTACTTCTCACCTTTGCCTCTGCCGCCCAAGCTGCCCCTCCAGCAGCGTCCCCCGAGGACATCGAGCGCTTTCTGGCCGACAAAGGATTGCTCACACAACTCGATGACGTGCGCCATTCCGTGGCAGACAAAGCCCATGTGGTCGCCGACCACACCGCAGAACTGCTCGGCAACGCCATGGAGTTCATCGGAGTACCGTACCGTCGCGGCGGCACCAGTGCTGCAAGCGGCTTTGACTGCAGCGGTTTTGTGCGCGCCGTCTACGAGAAAACCGTGGGCATGGTCCTGCCCCGCCGGGCGGACCAGCAGGCCGCCAGCACCCAGGTCATTGACAAGAAAGAACTGCAGCCCGGCGACTTGGTGTTTTTCAACACCATGCGCCGCGCCTTCAGCCATGTGGGTATCTATGTGGGGGACGGCAAATTCATCCATTCACCTCGTTCCGGCAGTGAAGTGCGGATGGAAGACATGCGCCAGTCTTACTGGCAGCGCCGCTTTGACGGCGCCCGCCGGGTGATGATGGAAGCCAAGGCCCAGCCCTGAGAGGCTG
>WOZN01000024.1:18334-19513 GCA_011620245.1 Acidovorax sp. | reverse complement strand
CATCCTGAACCGGGGGTTCAGGTGGGCGAGGGCAGCCTGGCGTTGGGTTCATCTGACGCGAGATGATCACGCTCACCGGGCGATGTACCAAGCCCGTGCTCAGTGAGCATTGGTTCAAGGAAATATAAAGCCCGGCAGCACCGCAGACATGTCTATTGTAGGCGTTGGCCGTGCGGACTGCAGGCACTGCCCGATGTAAAGATGGCAACGCAGAGGTTGCGTTGCTGCGCTCGTCTCAGAGCAGCCGCCCATCATCGCCCAAGGCTTCATCGAGGCGCTGCACCAGGGACTGCAGTCGCTGCGCATCGGCGCTTGCATCGGGCGGCAGGCCGGCGGGGTCGCTGGTGCGGGGGGCTGCGGTTGCCGGGGGGGGCGTGGCCGCGAGGTCGCTGGCTTCGCGGTCGGCGATGTCAAACGCCAGATTCAGCGCAGCCAGCACGGCAATGCGCTCGCGCGAGCGCACCTTGCCGGCATCGCGGATGCGCGTCATGGCGGTGTCCACGCGCTCCACCGCTTCCAGCAAGCGAGATTCCTGCCCTTCGGGGCAGGACAGCAGGTAGCTTTGCTGCAGGATCTGCACCTCGATTTGCTTCATTCGGAATCCTTGGGGGGCGGGGCTGGCGGCAGGCGTTCCAGCAGCGCGTCCACCCGCGCACGGGCGGCGCTCAGGCGGGACTTGAGGGAGTCGCGCTCCTGTGTCAGGGCTGCCACTTGGGCTGCCAGCAGGGCGTTGGTGCGTTGGAGTTCGGCGTGGCGCAAGAGCAGTCGCTCAACGCGTTCGGCGATTTGGTCGGTGGTGGAGGGAGCGTCCATACAGCCCGCGATTGTAGAGGGACGCACCTTGAATGCCCTTAAAATCAAACTGTTGGTGCTCGCGGTGTGGTTCACATACCGCAGTTCAACGGGAAGCAGGGAGGTGCCACCAAACATGGTGCGCCCAGCCTGCGCTGCCCCCGCAACGGTCAGCGGACGAATCATCTGATTCCCTCTCCATTCACAAGCCACTGGGCGCCTTGAACAAGCGCCTGGGAAGGCATTGGAGGGCGTTCCGCCAGCCCGGATACCGGCCAACACGGTGGTTTTGCGCGCCTTCAAGGCGTGCGAAGCCTTGTCTCCCACATGCTGGCGGGGAAGCCGGCTCGGGTAGTTTGTTGACGATGATTCGTATGAAAAACCGTA
>WOZN01000024.1:0-18234 GCA_011620245.1 Acidovorax sp. | reverse complement strand
GGCGGGGAAGCCGGCTCGGGTAGTTTGTTGACGATGATTCGTATGAAAAACCGTATCCCTCGCGCGCGCCATGTGCGCCATGTGCGCCATGTGCGCCATGTGCGCCGTATTGCGCCGCTGTGCCTGCGCCCCTGCGTGCTGGCTGTCCTGGCGCTGCTGTCTGCCCAGGCGGCGCAAGCGCAGCCATCGGCAGCGCCCGTGCTGCTGGCACAAAACGCGCGCATGCCGTCGCTGCAAGACACCGTGGTGACCGCCACGCGCACCGGGCAGACCCTGGCCGATCTGGTGGCCGACATGTCCATCGTGGACCGCGAAACCATTGAAAGCAGCGGTGCCACGGGGCTGGCCGATGTGCTGGCACGCCTTCCTGGCATCGAGGTTTCGCGCAACGGCGGCGTGGGCAATGCCAGCAGCGTTTTTCTGCGGGGCGCCGAATCGCGTTTCACGGCGGTGTATATCGACGGTGTGCGCATCGATTCGCAGTCCACCGGCGGCGCACAGTGGGAGCAGATTCCGCTGTCGCAGATCGACCGCATCGAGGTGCTGCGCGGCCCCGCTGCCGCGGTCTATGGGTCGGACGCCATTGGCGGAGTGATCCAGCTTTTCACGCGCCGGGGCGAAGGCCCCGCCCGGCCCTATGTGGGCGTGGGCATTGGCAACCAGGGCACCCGCAAGGTCGAGGCCGGGGTCAGCGGCGCGGCCGGACAGGATGGCGCGTTCGATTATTCGCTGGGCATTGCGCGTGAAATCAGCGATGGCTTTGACGCCAAGGTCAGCGGTTCGCACAACCCCGACCGTGATGGTTACCAAAGCACCTCGGGCAACGCCCGGCTGGGCTTGCGCATCAATGCCCGCCACCGCCTGGATGCAACGCTGCTGGCCAGCCGCATGAATTCAGGTTACGACAACTTCACCTACAACCCCGCCCAGCCCTTGGACGACCGCAACCTGCACCGCCTGCGCACGGCAGGCCTGACCTGGGCGGCGCAATGGTCGGATGCCTACAGCATGCGCATGTCGGTCACCGATTCAGCCAGCCGCTACGAGACCACGCCATCGCCCTACCTCACCGAAACCCAGCTGCGCGGCTACCTCTGGCAGAACGAATACCGCTGGGGCGCGCACCGCTTCAGCGCGGCATTGGAGCGCCGTGAAGACGATCTGCAAAACGCCCCCATCCACCGTGGCCGTTCGCAGGATGCGCTGGCGCTGGGCTACGGCTTCAATGCGGGGCGCCATGCCCTGCAGGTCAACGTTCGCCATGATTCCGACAGCGAGTTCGGCGGCAAGGACACGGGCAGCGCGTCCTACGGTTACGCCTTTGCGCCGCACTGGCGTGCAACGGCCTCGGCGGGCACGGCTTTCCGGGCGCCCACGCTGTACCAGCGTTTCAGCGAATACGGCGTGGCCATGTTGCAACCCGAAAGCAGCCGCAACGCCGAACTGGGCCTGCGCTACGCGCAAAACCGCAGCAGCTTTTCGGTGGTGGCCTACCGCAACCGGGTTTCCGACCTGATCTCGTTCGGGGGTGCGGGCAATTGTGCATCGCCCTTCGGTTGCTATGCCAACACGGCCCGCGCGCAGTACGAGGGGGTGACGTTTGCCGGGTCTTACCACCTGGCGGGTATGCAGCTGCATGGCTCGCTTGATCTGCAAAACCACCGTGACCTGGACACGGGCAAGCAACTGGCCCGCCGGGCCAAGCGCCATGCCACCCTGGGCGCCGACACGCGCATTGCCGACTGGACGGTGGGTGCCGAATTGCAGGCCTCGGGCCGCCGCTTTGACAACGCGGCCAATACCAACGAGCTGGGCGGCTATGCGCTGTTCAACCTGTACGCCAGCACCCGCATTGCCCGTGACTACACCGTGCTGGCACGCATCGACAACCTGGCTGACAAGGACTATCAGTTGGCACGCACCTACGCCACTGCAGGCCGCTCGGTTTACGTGGGCGTGAAATGGGCGCCGCAGTAACCCCGCCGGCCACCGCCGCTGCCCGCTGCCCCGCGCTGCTGATTGCGGCCCCGGCCTCTGGCCAGGGCAAGACCACGGTGACGGCGGCCCTGGCGCGCCTGCATGCGCGCCAGGGCCGCCGCGTGCGGGTCCTCAAATGCGGGCCCGATTTTCTGGACCCGCACTGGCACCAGATCGCCAGCGGTGCGCCGGTGCACCAGCTGGACCTCTGGATGACCGGCCAGGCCGATTGCGCCCAGCGCCTGCATGCGGCGGCGCAGGAAGCCGACCTCATCCTTATAGAAGGTGTTATGGGTTTGTTCGATGGCGACCCCAGCGCCGCCGATCTGGCCCAGCAGTTCGGTGTGCGGGTGCTGGCGGTGGTGGATGCATCGGCCATGGCCGGCACGTTTGGTGCGCTGGCATTTGGCCTGCGCCACTACCGCCCGGGCTTGCCGTGGGCCGGGGTGCTGGCCAACCGTGTGGGCAGCGCACGCCATGCCGACATGCTGCGCGCTGGCCTGCATGACGCCAACGACTGGATGGGGGCGCTGATGCGTGTGCAGTCTGGCGCCGTCCCTGGTGCGGGCAAAGGCGGTGCGGCGCTGCTGCCCGAACGTCACTTGGGCCTGGTGGCCGCGCACGAACTGGCCGACAGCCTGGAGCGGCTGGACGCCGCTGCCGACGCAATGGCCGCCACGCCCCTGGGCCAGATGACGCGGGATGATCTGCAGCGCTTGTCGGTGGATTTTCCGGCACCAGTGCAGGCCGCGCCCGTGCCACCCCTGCTGGCGGGCCGCACGGTGGCGGTGGGGCGCGATGCGGCGTTCTGCTTCATCTACGCCGCCAATGTGCAGTGCCTGGAGCAGATGGGTGCACGGGTGACGTTCTTCTCGCCCTTGCAGGATGCTGGGTTGCCCGATTGCGACGCGGTGTGGCTGCCCGGTGGCTACCCCGAGCTGCACACCGCGCAGATCGCCGCAAACACCGGCATGCAGGCCAGCCTGCGCGCCCATGTGGCCGCAGGCAAACCGCTGTGGGCCGAGTGCGGCGGCATGATGGCGCTGTTCGAATCCATCGCGCTGGCGGATGGCAGCACGGCTGCACTGTGGGGGCTGCTGCCCGGCCGGGTGAGCATGCAAAAGCGCTTGGCTGCGCTCGGGCCGCAGCAACTGGCCGTGGCGGGGCGCATGCTGCGCGGCCACACGTTTCATTACTCGACCAGCGACAGCAGCGCCCCGGTGGTGGCCCGAACGTCCCGCCCGGGCGAAGCGCAGGCGCCGGATGCGGGTGAAGCGCTGTACCAGCAGGGCAGCATCCACGCCAGCTACTTTCACGCATGGTTCCCGTCCAGCCCCGAGGCGGTCGCGTATCTTCTGGGTGGCGAAAACGCATGATCACCACCGAACTCATCCTGGGCGGCCAGAAAAGCGGCAAGTCGCGCCGCGCCGAGTTGCTGGCGCGCGACTGGCTGGCAGAGGCGGGTGACCACCGCGCGGTGCTCATCGCCACAGGCCAGGCCTGGGACGGCGAAATGCGCGAACGCATCGCGCGCCACCGGCGCGACCGCGCCGAGCGCGTGCCGGGCCTGCAGACCTTGGAAGAGCCGCACGACGTGGCGGCTGCCGTAGCGCAGAACAGCACGGCACAGACCCTGGTGGTGGTGGACTGCCTCACGCTGTGGCTCACCCACTGGACGATGCCCATGGGGTTGGAAGACATGGATTTGGAGCAAAAACGGGCTCTGAGGCATGACTGGCAAGCGCAGGCAGCTATGTTTTTAGAAGCGATTCGGCAGTCCCCCGGGCCCGTTGTTCTGGTGGGCAACGAAATCGGCCTGGGGGTCATCCCGATGGGGCGCGAAGTGCGCGCCTTTGTCGATGCCCTGGGCACCCTCAACCAGCAGGTGGCGCAGTTGTGCCCGCGTGTCACCCTGATGGCGGCTGGCGTCCCACTCACCTTGAAAGAACCCCGTTCATGAAACCGACCCCCGTGCGCCGCATCCTGTGGGTGATTGCGATTCTTGTTGCGCTGGGCCTGCTCATGGCCGGGCTGGCACAGGCGCAGACATCAGACCCGGCCATCCAGGTCACCGACGACCGCGGCCGCACCGTCACGCTGCCGCGGCCACCCCAGCGCATCGTGAGCCTGCTGCCCTCGCTCACCGAAACCATTTGCGCGCTGGACCAATGCCACCGCGTGGTGGGGGTGGACCGCTACTCCAACTGGCCCGAGGCCATCAGGCGGCTGCCCCAGGTGGGCGGCGGGCTGGATCCCGACATCGAAGCCATCGTGGCGCTGCGCCCCGATGTGGTGCTCATGGCGACCTCGTCACGCGCGTCGGCCCGGCTCGAATCGCTGGGCGTGGCGGTGGTGGCGCTGGAACCCAAAACCCACGCCGACGTGCAGCGCGTGATGGGCAAGATCGGCCAGTTGCTGGCCGTGCCCGACGCGCAGCGCGTGTGGCGCCATATCGACGCCGCGGTCGAGGCGGCAGCACAGTCGGTGCCGCCCGCTGCACGGGGTGCGCGCGTGTATTTCGAGGTGAACCGCGGGCCTTATGGCGCAGGCACCTCGTCGTTCATTGGCGAAACGCTCACGCGCCTGGGCGCGCGCAACATCCTGCCGGCATCGCTGGGGCCTTTCCCCAAGCTCAACCCCGAATATGTGGTGCGGGCCGATCCCGACCTGATCATGGTCGGGGCGCGCAGCGCGGAGGGCCTGGCCGAGCGCCCCGGCTGGGGCCGCCTGCGCGCGCTGCGCGAGCAGCGGCTGTGCGTTTTCTCGCCCGAAGAGTCCGACGTGCTGGTGCGGCCCGGCCCGCGCATGGCCGAGGGCGCGCGCCTCATGGCCCGCTGCCTGGCCAGCAAGGCAGTGCCTGCTGCCAAGGCCGGCGCGGCAAGCATCGCGCCGATGCCCGTGAGGCGCCCATGAGCCTGCCCGCAGCGCAGCCCGGACTGCAGCGCTCATCGACCGCACAGCGCGGGCGCTGGCTGGGGCTGGCACTGGTGTTCGCCAGCGTGCTGCTGGTGCCGCTGGGCACCGGCGTGGGCAGCGTGGGGCTGGAGAACCTGTGGCCCGCGCTGTTCGACGACAGCACCGGGCCCGCGTCCCGCGCCATGGCCTGGCAGATCGTGTGGGACATCCGCCTGCCGCGCACGCTGGGCGCCTGGTGTGCCGGGGCCTTGCTGGGCCTGGCGGGCGCTGTGGCGCAGGGGCTGTTTCGCAACCCGCTGGCCGATCCGTATCTGCTGGGCAGTGCCTCGGGCGCCTCGCTGGGCGTGGCCCTGGCGCTGGCGCTGATGGGCGGCGGTGCGGGCATGGCGGGGGGCGCACCCGCGTTGGCGGCCGTGTCGGTGTTTTCAAGCCACTGGCTCGTGCGCCTGGGCCTCACCGGCGCCGCTTTTGCCGGTGCCCTGCTGGCGGTGCTGCTCACGCTGGCGCTGGCGCGCGGCGTGCAGCACACGCTGCGCCTGCTGCTGGCGGGCGTGATCGTGGGGGTGGTGCTGGGGGCATTCACCTCGCTCATCTTGCTGCTGTCGCCCGATTCGTTGCAGGCCATGCAGGCATTCTTGCTGGGCTCCACCGGTTTCGTGGGCTGGACATCCTGCCTGCTGATGGCGGGGGTGTGGGTGCTGTGCCTCGTCGCAGCCTGGGCACTGTCGCGCGTGCTCGATGGCCTGGCGCTGGGCGAGTCCACCGCGCACAGCCTGGGCCTGCCGCTGGCGCCGCTGCGCGCCGCATTGGTGGCGGTGCTGGCGCTGGCCACCGGCACGGCGGTGGCGCAGACGGGGCTGATTGCCTTTGTGGGGCTGGCTGCGCCGCACCTGGTGCGCGCGGTGGTCAAGGTGCCGCATGGTCGCCTCATGGGGCTGGCCAGCCTGATGGGCGCGGTGCTGCTGGCTGCGGCCGACCTGCTCGCGCGCGGGCTCATTGCCCCGCAGGAGTTGCCGGTGGGCGTGCTCACCGCCGTGCTGGGTGGCGGCTATCTGCTGTGGCTGATGCGCCGGCGCACGGGGCCGGGAGGGCTGCTGTAAATGGCAAATGCTCCTGAAAACATAGCTATCAGCGCTGATGGAGTCTGCGTCAGCATCGGAAAATCCTTGATATTGCACGGCATCACGCTGCACCTGGCGGCGGGCCGCTGGACGAGCATCGTGGGGCCCAACGGTGCGGGCAAGTCCACCCTGCTGCGCGCGCTGGCGGGGCTCATGCCCTGCCACGGCAGCGTGCACCTGCTGGGGCGGCCGCTCATGCAGATCCCGGCGCGCGAACGTGCCCGGCAACTCGCCTGGCTGGGCCAGAACGAGGTGGCCGCTGATGACCTCACGGTGTACGACGTTGCCATGCTGGGCCGCCTGCCGCACCAGCCCTGGCTGTCGGCGCCCAGCGCGGCAGACCACGCAGCGGTAGAGCAGGCCTTGCGCGCCACCCAGGCCTGGGACTGGCGCTACCGGGCCCTGGGCCAGCTTTCGGGCGGCGAGCGCCAGCGCGTGCTGCTGGCCCGGCTGCTGGCCGTGCAGGCGCAGGTGCTGCTGATGGACGAGCCCCTGGCCAACCTCGATCCGCCCCACCAGGCCGACTGGCTGCTGCTGGTGCGCGCCCTGGTGGCGCAGGGCAAGACCGTGGTCAGCGTGCTGCATGAGTTGTCGTTTGCGCTGCAGGCCGACGACATGGTGGTGATGGCGGCGGGCCGGGTGCTGCACCATGGCGCCTGCAATGCACCCGCCACGCATGCCGCGCTGGAGCAGGTGTTTGACCACCGCATTTATGTGCGGCCGCTGGAGGGCATGTGGATGGCGCTGCCGCGCCTGCAGGCACCTGACGTTTCCCCTCATTTCATGTTGAAAGATTGATTCCATGCAGATTGAAGACGCACCTACCGAAAAGCGTTACGAAAAACCCGAGGGCGAGCGCCGCGGCCTGGTCATCGTCAACACCGGCGACGGCAAGGGCAAAAGCACCGCGGCCTTTGGCCTGGCGCTGCGCGCCCATGGCCGCGGCAAGGCCGTGAAGATTTTCCAGTTCATGAAGGTGCCCACGGCCCGCTTTGGCGAACACCGCGCTTTCGATCAGTTAGAGGCATTTCGGACGGCGCCGGGCTGCCCCAAGGCGGACGGCGGCCCCCCTGGGGGGCAGGGCGCTACACGCAGTGAGCAACCGTGGGGGCCCATGATCGAAGGGCTGGGCGACGGCTTCAGCTGGAAGAGCCAGGACCTGGAGCATTCCGCGCAGCTCGCGCGCGATGGCTGGGAGAAGGCGCGCGCCGCCATCCTGTCGGGTCAATACTTCATGGTGGTGCTCGACGAGATCACCTACCCGCTGATCTACGGCTGGCTGCCGCTCGAAGGTGTGCTGCAAACCCTGCGCGAGCGGCCCCGCGATGTGCATGTGGTGCTCACCGGCCGCCGCTGCCCCCCCGAGATCATCGAACTGGCCGACACCGTGACCGAGATGCAACTGGTCAAGCACGCGTTCAAGGCGGGCGTGCCCGCGCAGCGCGGCATTGAAGACTGATGGCCCACGCCGGGCGCTTGTCCATCGCTCACAATGCAGCGCGGCGCTGCCTGCCTGTTGGCGGCCGCCACAGCCGGTAGCCCGCCGGAGAAGGGACGATTGCATGGACCTGGACTACACCGCGCTCGATCAACTGCGCCGCCAGCACCCCGCCTGGCGGTTGCTGGTGGCCGAGCATGCGCCGTTGGTCGCCAGTTTTCTGCACCGTGTGTTCATTGCGCCCAATGTGCGCTCGATAGCGCAGCCAGACCTGGTCGAAGCGCTCAATGACAGCCTGTTTGATCTGCGCGAGCGGCTGGGTGACAAGGCCTTTCCCCGGCCGGCGCTGGAATACCTGAACGACTGGGCGGCCCACGACAAAGGCTGGCTGCGCAAGTTTTACCCCCAGGGCGCGGATGAGCCGCATTTTGACCTGACACCGGCCACCGAGCGGGCCCTGACCTGGTTGTCCGGCCTGATTCAGCGCAGCTTTGTCGGCACCGAATCGCGCCTGTTGACCCTGTTTGCGCTGTTGCAGCAGATGAGCGAAGGCAGCGACACCAATCCCGAAACCCGTATTGCCGAGCTGCACAAGCGGCGCGATGCCATCGACGCCGAAATTGCCCTGGTGCTGGGCGGCAACATGCCCTTGCTGGGCGACACCGCGCTCAGAGACCGGTTTCAGCAGTTCACCGGCCTGGCGCGCGATCTGCTGTCTGATTTCCGCGAGGTGGAGCACAACTTCAGGCTGCTCGATCGCAAGGTGCGTGAACGCATCGCATTGTGGGATGGCGGCGAAACGCAGGGGCGCGGCATGCTGCTGCGCGAAATTCTGGGCGAGCGCGATGCGATTGCCGAGTCCGACCAGGGCAGGAGCTTTCGCGCATTCTGGGAATTCCTCATGTCCCAGTCGCGTCAGGAAGAGTTGAGTGCGCTGCTCGACCAGGTGCTGGCACTGCCGCCGGTGGCGCAACTGGAGCCCGACACCCGGCTGCGCCGCGTGCACTATGACTGGCTGGAGGCCGGTGAGCACGCCCAGCGCACAGTGGCCCAGCTGTCGCAGCAGTTGCGCCGTTTTCTTGACGACCAGGCCTGGCTGGAAAACCGCCGCATCATGGACCTGCTGCACGGTATCGAAGCACGGGCCGTGGCGCTGCGCGATGCCCCGCCACCCGGCGAGGTGTTTGCCGTGGACGCCCTGCATCCCAGCGTGCAGTTGGCCATGGAGCGTCCGCTGTTTCGCCCCGCAGCCCCCATGGCGTTGAGCGAAGCCCCGGTGCAGGCGGGCGATGCCGCGGGTGATGCCACCGCGCTCTTCACGCAGGTGCGCGTGGACAAGGCCGCGCTGGCCGCCCATGTGCGCCAGGCGCTGCAAACGCGCGCCCAGGTCAGCCTGGGTGAGCTGCTGCAAACCCGCCCGCTGCAGCAGGGCCTGGGCGAGCTGGTGGTCTATCTGCAACTGGCCAGTGTGGCGGCGCAGGCCGTGGTGGATGAAGACATGCAGGAAACCGTGCGCTGGACGGGCGCCGACGGTGTGCAGCGCAGCGCCACGTTGCCGCGGGTGATCTTTGTGAGGACTTGAACATGAGTGACGAACTGCACGACGCATCGCACAATGAAGCTGCAGGCACACCGGCAACGCAATGGGATTTGTCCGCCGTTGTCATCCCGCTGCTGCGCGGCGTGGTGTACCGCGACGAAGACGCCACGCTGTGGGCTGCCTTGCAGGCCCTGCGCGCCCGGGTGTCGGACTACGTGGCCGTGCTGGCGCTGGAGCTGGTGCTGGACGAGGCCGAGGGCTATGCCTTCGTGCGCTCGCGTGCCCAGGAAGACGACGAGGCTGCTGCCAGGCTGCCGCGCCTGGTGCGCCGCCAGCCGCTGACGTTTCATGTGAGCCTGCTGCTGGCCCTGCTGCGCAAAAAACTGGCTGAACTGGACGCCGGTGGGGGCGAGACCCGCCTCATTCTGGCGCGCGATGAGGTGGTGGAGATGGTGCGCATCTTCATGCCTGCCAGCAGCAACGACGCCCGCCTGATCGACCAGATCGAGACGCACCTGAACAAGGTGATCGAGCTCGGTTTTGTGCGCCGCCTCAAGCTCTCCCACGCGGGCCAGGCGCCGGTGTATGAGGTGCGGCGCATCCTCAAGGCCTTTGTCGATGCGCAGTGGCTGGCCGAGTTTGACGAGCGCCTGCAGGCCTACCAGCACCACCTGGCTGCCCCGCAGACGGAGGCCGACGATGCACAGCAGTGATGCGGGCGACCTGTTTGCGGGCGAGGCACAGGCCCCGGCCGCACCCGTGGTGCCGGCGGATTCTTCAACGGCTGCGGCGCTTTCGGGCTTTCGGCTCACGCGGCTGGAGGTGTTCAACTGGGGCACATTCGACAAGCGCGTATGGTCGCTGGCGCCGGGCGGCCGCAACGGCTTGCTGACCGGAGACATCGGATCGGGCAAGTCCACGCTGGTGGATGCCATCACCACGCTGCTGGTGCCCGCGCACCGCATTGCCTACAACAAGGCCGCCGGGGCCGATGCGCGCGAGCGCTCCTTGCGCTCGTATGTGCTGGGGCACTACAAGTCCGAACGCAACGAAACCAGCGGCAGCGCCAAGCCCGTGGCCCTGCGCGATGCGGGCAGCTATTCGGTCATCCTGGGGGTGTTCCACAACGCGGGGTTTGACCAGACTGTGACGCTGGCGCAGGTTTTCTGGCTCAAAGACGCCCTGGGCCAGCCCGAGCGCCTGTACGCCGTGGCCGACAAGGCCTTGTCCATCACCCGGGACTTTGCCCAGTTTGGCAGCGCCATCACCGGGCTGCGCACGCGCCTGCGCAAAAGCGGCGTGGCCTTGTTTGACAGCTTTGCGCAATACGGCGCGCATTTTCGGCGCCGGTTTGGCAACCTGGGCGAGCAGGCGCTGGATCTTTTCCACCAGACGGTGTCGATGAAATCCGTGGGCAACCTGACCGATTTTGTGCGCCACCACATGCTGGAGCCCTTTGATGTGGCGCCGCGCATCCAGAGCCTGATGGCGCATTTTGACGACCTCAGCCATGCCCACGCCGCGGTGCTCAAGGCGCAAAACCAGGTGGCGCTGCTGACCCCGCTGGTGGCCGACTGCGACCGCCACGCCCAACTGCAGGCCCATATCGACACCCAGCGCGCCAGCCGCGACGCGCTGCGTGCGCATTTTGCCGGGCGCAAGCGCGCCTTGCTGGACGAGCGCATCGAGCAGCTCACCGACACCCTGGCCAGCGACCACGCCAAGGTGCAGGGGCTGCAAGCCGACCGAGCCAGGCTGCAAACGCAAGAGCGTGAACTGCGCGCGGACATTGCCCACAGCGGGGGCGACCGCATTGCCCAGCTCGAAGAAGCCATGGCGCGCAGCCAGGCCGAAAGCACCCGTCGCCAGGCCCACGCAGCGCGCTATGACGCGCTGCGCCAGCCGCTGGGCCTCTTGCAGGTGGGCAATGCGCAAGAGCTGCTGACGCAGCAGCAGGCCTGCCAGCAGATGCGCGAGGCGGAAGGCGCCCGCAGCAGCGAGCTGCGCAACGAAGAGGTGGAGCAGGCTGCCGCGCTGCACCAGGGCCGGCAAGAGCATGCCGCACTGGCGGCCGAGATGGACAGCCTGCGCGGGCGCCGCAGCAACATCGATGCGCGGCAGATCGGCATTCGCGCAGCGCTGTGCCAGGCGCTGGGCGTGCCCGAAGACCGCATGCCCTTTGCGGGCGAGCTCATCGAGGTGCGCGACAGCGAGCGCGACTGGGAGGGCGCCATCGAGCGGCTGATGCACAACTTTGGCCTGTCGCTGCTGGTGCCAGAGGCCCTGTATGCGCGCGTGGCCGAATGGGTGGATCAGACCGCGCTGCACGGACGGCTGGTGTATTTCAAAGTCAACGCCACCCGCCCGGCAGACCCCCCCGAGCTGCCCGCCGACGCCCTGCTGCGCAAGCTCTCCATCAAACCAGATTCGCCCTTTTACGGCTGGCTGGAGCAGGCGCTGTGGCAGCGCTTCAACGTGGTGTGCTGCACGACCCAGGAGCAGTTTCGCCGCGAGCCCCGGGCCATCACCCGCGCCGGGCAAATCAAGGGCGGCGAGCGCCACGAAAAGGACGACCGGCACAACTTGGCCGACCGCAGCCGCTATGTGCTGGGCTGGAGCAACACCGCCAAGCTGGCGGCGTTGCAGGCCAAGGCCCGGGTGCTCGAATCCCGCCTGGGCCGTGTGGGCGCCCGTATTGCCGAGCTGCAGGCCCAGCACAATGCGGTGCAAGAGCGTCTGCGCTGGCTCGATAAATTGGTGGAGTTTCACGACTACCAGGAACTCGACTGGCAAAGCCCCGCGCGCGAAGTGGCGCGGCTGCAGGACGAGCTGGCGCAGTTGCGTGCATCGTCGGACCTGCTGCAGACCTTGACCGGGCGTTTGGCCGCGCTCGAAAAAGCCCTGGCCCAGCTGGAGGCGCGCCTGGCGGATCAGCGCGACCGGCGCACCCGCACCGAGGTGAACCTGACCTCCGCCCAAACCCAGCGCCGCGAGACCGAGGCCACGCTGGCCGACGAGCCGCCTGTGGACGCGGTGGCCGCCGATCACCTCAACGCCCTGCTGGCCCCGATGCTCGGTGGGCAGCCGCTGGTGCTGGCGCAGTGCGACGCCCGCGAGCGTGAACTGCGCGAGGCGCTGCAAAAGTCCATCGACA
Organism: Acidovorax sp.; assembly: GCA_011620245.1. GTDB lineage: Bacteria > Pseudomonadota > Gammaproteobacteria > Burkholderiales > Burkholderiaceae_C > Acidovorax. Next base: position 6,088 of record WOZN01000024.1, on the reverse strand, counting down.
CCGAGCTGCGGCGCAGTCAGCAACTGGTGGAAAAAATCATCGCGGCCATGCGCGCCTTCAACACAAGTTACGTGCTGGAGACGCAGGAGATGGATGTGGCGGTCGCATCGGCCGGCGAATACCGCAAGCTGTTGCAACAATTGCATGCCGATGACCTGCCGCGCTTTGAGGCTGATTTCAAGCGCCTGCTCAATGAAAACACCATCAACGAGGTGGCGCATTTCAATTCGCAGCTCAACCGCGAGCGCGAAACCATCCACGAGCGCATCACCCTCATCAACCAGTCGCTCACGCAGATCGACTACAACCCCGAGCGTTTCATCGTTCTGGAGGCGCAGGTGACGGGCGACGTGGAGGTGCGCGACTTTCGCTCAGAGCTTACTGCCTGCCTGTCGGGCGCCATGTCGGGCGATGCGCAGCAGGGCAGCCAGTACTCGGAAGCCAAGTTCCTGCAGGTCAAGGCCATCATCGAGCGCCTGCGCGGCCGACCCGGCCAGGCCGAGCAGGACCGCCGCTGGGCCGCCAAGGTGACCGATGTGCGCAACTGGTACGTGTTTTCGGCCAGCGAGCGCTGGCATGCCGACGGGCGCGAGCATGAGCATTACAGCGACTCGGGCGGTAAATCGGGCGGGCAAAAGGAAAAGCTGGCCTACACCATCCTGGCGGCCAGCCTGGCATACCAGTTCGGGTTGGCGTGGGGAGAGACGCGCTCGCGCAGCTTCCGGTTCGTGGTGATCGACGAGGCATTTGGCCGAGGTTCCGACGAGTCGGCGCAATATGGCCTGAAGCTGTTCCAGAAGCTGGGCCTGCAACTGCTCATCGTCACGCCGCTGCAAAAAATCCACATCATCGAACCCTTCGTTTCGAGTGTGGGATTCGTGTACAACGAAGAAGGGCGCGACTCCAGGCTGCGCAATCTGGGCATCGAGGAATACCAGGCCGAGAAAGACCGGCTGGAGGTGCTGACGCAGAAAATTCAGATCCACCCGGAGGCAGGCCATGGCCTGGACTAGCCCGGCCGACCTGCGCGCGCAGGTGCAAAAGCGCTGGGACAAGGGAGAGTTGCTGGCTGCGCTGGCAGGCGCGCAACAAGAATCGCAGGCGCTGGCGCTGGCCTTCCCCTGGCGGTTGCGCCTCGTGACGCCCAGCTCCAGCGAGTTGGCACAGCGCTTTGCCGAGGCCCGCGCCTGGGCCGGCAATTTGCGCGCAGGCGCAGGCCATTACCGGCTGGAAGAACATGCGCTGCGCCACCGTGAGGTGGGCCACCACAGCCTGCCCGAGGCCGCCTGGGTGGACAGCCTGGACGCAGCCTTGGCCCTGATCGGAAAAACCGCCGACGCCCGCCGCTTTGCCGCCCTGGTGGCCGCCACAGCCGGGCAAAAGCCCGTGCTGTTGCCCTGGCTGGCACGCCGCCCCCTGCAGGCCCTGGCGCTGGCTGCGGTCTGGCCCCGCCTGCTGGCCGTGGTGACATGGCTGCAGGCGCACCCCCGGCCCGGCATCTACCTGCGCCAGATGGACCTGCCCGGTGTGGACACCAAGTTCACCGAAGCGCACAGGGGCGTGCTGACCGAGCTGCTGGAGCTGGCCCTGGCGCCCGAGGCCGTGGACGCTACGGCCTCGGGCGTGGGCCAGTTTGCCCGCCGTTATGGCTTTGCCGACAAGCCTTTGCGCATCCGCCTGCGGTGGCTGGATGCCACTGCGGGTGGGCCCTGGGGCTCGGACATCACCATCACCCAGGCCGCGTTCGAGGCCCTGGAGCCGCCCGTGCGCCGCGTGTTCATCACCGAGAACGAAGTGAACTTTCTGGCCCTGCCGCCTGTGGCCGGCAGCCTGGTGGTGTTTGGCGCGGGCTACGGTTTCGAAGCCCTGTCTGGCGCGCAGTGGCTGCACCCATGTGCTGTGCATTACTGGGGCGACATCGACACCCACGGCTTTGCCATTCTCGACCAGCTGCGAGCCACCTTGCCGCATGCACAGTCACTGCTCATGGACCGCGCCACCTTGCTGGCCCATGCCGACCACTGGGGGCATGAACCCCAGCCCCTGTCCCGCGATTTGCCAAGGCTTCACCCGGATGAGGCCGCGCTCTACGACGACCTGCGCTTTGGCCGGGTGCGTGCCGAGCCCCTGCGGCTGGAGCAAGAGCGCATCGGGTTTGGCTGGGTGCAAAAAGCGCTTGCCGCATTACCGCCGCCCGGGAGCGTGGCATGAGTGCGCCGCTGCAAGACCTGCTGACTGCGGGTTGGCTGGCTTTTTCCCTGGCCGTGCCACTGGCTTTGGCCATTGATTGCCTCCTGGGCGAGCCGCCCGCAGCCTGGCACCCCGTGGTGTGGATGGGCCGGGCGCTGAACTGGTGGGGTGTTCGCCTGGCGCCGCCCGCCCCGGTGGCACGCGATTTCAAGCGTTTTTGGCTTGCAGCGCTTGTCTGGTGTGCGCTGGCAGCTATTGTTTTGATAGTTTCCTGGGGGGTGCAGCAGCTGGCGCTCCGGCTGCCTGCGCTGCTGGCCGGTGCGCTGCTGGCGCTGCTGCTCAAGCCCCTGCTGGCCTGGCGCATGCTGCGCGGCGAGGTGCTGGCAGTGGAGGTGGCGCTGGGCCAGTCGTTGCCCGAGGGCCGCGCGCAACTGGCGCGCCTGGTGAGCCGCGATGTGAGCGCGCTCAGCGGCGATGAGGTGCGCGAATCGGCCATCGAGTCGCTGGCCGAAAACCTCAACGACTCGGTGGTGGCGCCCCTGTTCTGGTTTGCGCTGCTCGGCCTGCCCGGCGCCGCGCTGTACCGTTTTGCCAACACGGCCGATGCCATGTGGGGCTACCCGGGCATGCGCGGTGGGCGTTACTGGCAATGGGCGGGCAAATGGGCGGCACGGGCGGACGATGTGCTGTCGTGGGTGCCGGCCCGCATCACGGCCTTGCTGCTGGCGGTGTGCGCCGGGGGCCTGCCGCCGCGCACCCTGGCGCGCCAGGCGCACAAAACCCCGTCTCCCAACAGCGGCTGGCCCATGGCGGCCATGGCGCTGGCATTGGGCGTGCGGCTGGCCAAGCCGGGCGTGTACACGCTCAACAGCAAGGGCCGCACGGCGGGGCCGCTTGATACGCGGCGGGCAGCGCGTCTGGGCGGTCAGGTGGTTTTGTCGGTGGTGCCATGGGTGGCAGCCATCCAGTTGCTGATAGCCATGGTTGTTTTCTGGGTGCGCACATGAAGCCTGTCGAACTGCATCCCACGCTTGCACCGCTGCATGGCGGCCCGGACGCTGCGGGCATCCCGCTGCACGATTTTTCCACCAACAGCAACGCCTGCGGCCCGTGCCCCGAGGCACTGCAGGCCGTGCAGTTGGCCGATGCCACGCGTTACCCTGACCCGGCCTACACCGCGCTGCGCGAGGGGCTGGGCGCTTTTCATGGCGTGCCCCCGGCGCGCATCGTGCTGGCGGCCAGCGCCAGCGAGTTCATTCACCGCATCACGGCGCTGGCGGCGCAGCGGGGCGTGGTGCAGGTGGCCTTGCCTGCGCACGGCTATGGCGACTATGCCCGGGCGGCGCAGGCGCGTGGCCTGGCATTTGTGCGGGGTGGCGCCGGCGCCGCTGCAGGTTTGCAATGGGCCTGCGAGCCCTCCAGCCCCCTGGGCCAGGCAGACCCCGCCGTGCGCATATGGCGGCAAGGCGGCACGGGCACTGCACTGCGCGTGCTGGACTGCGCCTATGCACCGCTGCGACTGGACGGGGAGGGCACCTGGACGGGTGTGCCATCGCCGCAGCTGCCATCGGCCTGCTGGCAGCTGTGGACACCCAACAAGGCCCTGGGGCTCACCGGCGTGCGCGCGGCCTATGCAGTGGCGCCCGCAAACGCTGATGAAACAGTGGGCGCCCTGAATGCCATCGCCCCCTCGTGGCCCGTGGGTGCCCATGGCGTGGCTTTGCTGCAGGCTTGGATCGAGCCCGCAGTGCAGCGGTGGCTGGTGCACAGCCTGGGCAGCCTGCGCGACTGGAAAGCCCGCCAGCAGGGGCTGTGCGCGGACATGGGCTGGCCGGTGCAGCCTGGCAGCCTGGCCAATTATTTCTGCGCAATGCCCGATGGCTGCAGCCAGCCAGAGGCATTTTTGCAAAGGCTCGCCCGGCTGCGCAGCGCGGGCATCAAGCTGCGCGATGGCACATCGTTCGGCCTGCCGGGCGTGGTGCGCCTGGGCGTGCTGCCACCCGCCTCGCAGGACGCCCTGGCCGTCGCGTGGCGCGGTATCTTGGCGCCCCTGCCCCATCAGAAAGTCAAGGCATGACAAAGAATTTTCCGGCCCGCCCCCTGGCCCGCTGCGTGATGGTGCTGGGCACCACCAGCGGCGCCGGCAAAAGCTGGCTGACCACTGCGCTGTGCCGCCATTACGCCCGCCAGGGCCTCAAGGTGGCGCCGTTCAAGGCGCAGAACATGAGCAACAACGCCCGTGTGGTCGAGGGGCCCGGTGGCACGGGCGGCGAAGCAAGCGCTTTTGGCATTTGGGGCGAAATCGGCAGCGCCCAGTATTTTCAGGCGCTGGCCGCACGCGCCCGGCCCGACCTGCGCATGAACCCGCTGCTGCTCAAGCCCGAGGCCGACACGCACAGCCAGGTGGTGCTGATGGGGCAGGTGAGCGCCGAACTCACGGCCATGCCCTGGCGCGGCCGCAGCGAAAAGGTGTGGCCGCAGATCGCAGCTGCGCTCGATGCATTGCGCGCTGAGAACGACGTGGTGGTGATCGAAGGCGCGGGCTCGCCCGCCGAGATCAACCTGCACGCCAGCGACATCGTCAACATGCGCGTGGCCCGCCATGCTGGCGCGCGCTGCCTGCTGGTGACCGACATCGACCGGGGCGGCGCCTTTGCGCACCTGTACGGCACCTGGGCGCTGCTGCCCGGGGACGAGCGCGCACTGATCCACGGCTTTGTGCTCAACAAGTTCCGCGGCGATGCCACCTTGCTCGCGCCCGCGCCGCAGATGCTGCAAGCGCTGACCGGCGTGCCCACGGTGGCCACCATTCCCATGCAGTGGCAGCACGGCCTGCCCGAAGAAGACGGCATTTTTGACGACCGCAGCGTTGCCGCCGGTGTGGTGACAAAAACCATTGCCGTCATCGCCTACCCGCGCATCAGCAACCTCGACGAATTCCAGCCGCTCAAGAACATGCAAGGCCTGCGCCTGCTGTGGGCGCGCAGTCCGGCCGAGCTGGCCGGCGCTGACTGGATCGTGCTGCCCGGCTCCAAGGCCACGGCGGCCGACCTGGCCTGGCTGCGCGCACAGGGGCTCGACAGCGCCATTGCAGAGCACGCCGGGCGCGGCGGCGCGGTGCTGGGCGTTTGCGGTGGCTTGCAGATGCTGGGCGAGGCACTGATCGACCCCGAAGGCATCGACGGCAACGGCCCTGGCCTGGGCCTGCTGCCGCTGGTCACGGTGTTTGAGCCCGTCAAGACGGTGCGCCACACCGAAGCGCGCTTTGGCACGCTGGCGGCCGGCCCCTGGGCGCAGCTCTCGGGCGTGCAGGTGGCGGGCTACGAAATTCACCACGGCCAGACCGCCCAGCACCCGGCCATGGCGGCCAGGGGCGACGTGGCGCGCGAGGTCATTCCCGGCCTGGCCTGGCAAAACCGCGCCGGCAATGTGCTGGGCCTGTATCTGCACGGCCTGTTCGAGGACGCGGCTGCCCTGCAGGCGCTGTTTGGCACGCCCGGCAACGCGCCCGTGCGCACGCTGGACGCCGTGTTCGACGGCCTGGCCGATGCGCTGCAGGCGCATTTTGCGCCGGGCATCCTGCAATCCCTGATCCATCCCTGATGATCCATCCCTGAGCATTTTTCATGACCTTCACCTGCCCGATTCCTGCCATCTCCGGCCTGCAAGACACTGCGCTCACGGCGCGCCTGCAGCACCGCATCGACCACAAGACCAAGCCCCTGGGCGCATTGGGCCGGCTGGAGCCGCTGGCGCTGCGCATCGGCCAGATCCTGGGCAGCGAGGCACCGCAGCTCGAACACCCGCAAATGCTGGTCTGCGCGGCAGACCATGGGCTGGCCGCGCGCGGCGTGTCGGCCTACCCGAGCGACGTGACCTGGCAGATGGTCGAGAACTT
>WOZN01000419.1 GCA_011620245.1 Acidovorax sp. | reverse complement strand
GCGACGAGCAGGCCGACCTGAGCGTGCACGGCGGCCTCGACAAGGCGGTGTATGCATACCCGGCGGTGCATTACGCCTACTGGCAGGCCCAGCGGCGCGAGCGCGGGGTGAGTTTGTTCGACGAGCCCCTGCCACCGGGCTTCCTGGGCGAAAACCTCACGGTCGAGGGTCTGCTGGAACACGAGGTGTACGTGGGCGACCGGCTGCATTTTCCCGATTGCGTGCTGCGCGTGACGGCGCCGCGCGAGCCCTGCTACAAGTTCAATGCCGTGATGGGTTTTCCGCAAGCTTCGCGCGCCATGGCGATCGCCGGGTGCTGCGGCTGGTATCTGGCAGTGGAGCAGCAGGGCAGCATCGCCGCGGGCCAGACAGCCACCCTGGTACCCGGACAGCGTGGCCTGAGCATCGCCCAGGCCTTTGCAGGGAAGTTTGCGAAGCACGCGCGCTGAGAGGCTGAGACGCGGTTGCTTCATTTTTGATAGCTGTAAGCGCTTATCCACAGGGCGCTAGCGCCATTTTTCACCTGAAAATCAGCGCGCAGCCTCGGGCAGTTCGATCTTGACTTCCAGCACTTCGAGGTTGTCCTGGCGTTCCAGGTGCACCTTGAGGTCGTCCGGGTTGATCTTGACGTATTTCGAGATCACCGCCACCAGCTCGCGCTGCAGCGCGGGCAGGTAGTCGGGCTCGGCGGCATTGCGGCCGCTGCGCTCGTGCGCCAGGATGATCTGCAGACGCTCCTTGGCGACGCTGGCGGTTTTCTTTTTTTCGCCCAGCAGGAAGGACAGGAATGACGCCATGGCTTATCTGCTCCCGAACAGGCGCTTGAAGAAGCCGGGCTTTTCGGCGTCGATGAAGCGCAGCGGCTTGTCGGTGGCGCCCAGGAAGCGGTCGATCACGTCCTTGTAGGCCTCGGACACATCGGTGCCCTGGGCATGGATGGCAGGCGTGCCCTGGTTGGACGACTGCAGCACCACTTCGGATTCAGGAATCACGCCGATGAGCTTGATGCGCAGGATGTCCTGGATGTCCTCCAGGCTCAGCATCTGGCCGTCTTCCACGCGGCTGGGGTTGTAGCGCGTGATGAGCAGGTGCTCCTTGACCGGCTCGCCGCCCTCGATGGCGCGTTTCGTCTTGCTGCCCAGCATGCCCAGGATGCGGTCGGAGTCGCGCACCGAAGACACCTCAGGGTTGGTCACCAGCAGCGCCTCGTCGGCAAAATGCATGGCCATCAGCGCGCCGCTTTCGATGCCGGCGGGCGAGTCGCAGATGATGTATTCAAAGCCCATGCCGGCAAGGTCGGTCAGGATCTTCTCGACGCCTTCTTGCGTGAGCGCGTCCTTGTCGCGCGTCTGGCTGGCGGCCAGCACGAACAGGTTGTCGCACTGCTTGTCCTTGATGAGGGCCTGGTTCAGGTTGGCCTCGCCCTGGATCACGTTGATCAGGTCATACACCACGCGGCGTTCGCAGCCCATGATGAGGTCAAGGTTGCGCAGGCCGACATCAAAGTCGATCACGGCAGTCTTGTGGCCGCGCAGGGCGAGTCCGGTGGCAAAGCTGGCACTGGTGGTGGTCTTGCCCACGCCACCCTTGCCGGAGGTCACGACGACGATTTTGGCCATGTGTTGGGGTCTCTTGAGGGGATTGATGGTGAATGAAGTATCAATTTTCGTGGTGCATGCACCGATGGCGACTCATGAAACCGGCGCGGCCCGCATGCGAGCAGCCGCGCAAGGGCCGCCCCGCCGCGCTGGCTGCGTCCCCCTGCCCGCAGCGCGCAGCAATGCGAGAGCGGGGGGAAGGCGCGAAGCGACTCAGGGGGGTGTCGTTTCATCTCAGAGCGGCTCGATGATGAGCTTCTCGCCTTCGAGCCGCACCTGGGCCGGCTTGCCGCGCACGTCGGCGGGCAGCTCGGTTTCGGTGGTGCGGTAGATGCCCGCGATGGAGACCAGTTGCGGCTCCAGGCAGGTGGAAAAAATGCGGGCCCCGGTGTTGCCGCGTGCACCGGCAATGGCACGGCCACGCAGCGGGGCATAAACATGGATGTTGCCGTCGGCAATGACTTCGGCGCCAAAGCTCACCACGGCCATCACCACCAGGTCGGCACCGCGCGCATAGACCTGCTGGCCCGAGCGCAGGGGTTTATCGACCACCACGGTGCCGGGGCCGGGGATGGGCACTTCGCGCACCACCTCGACCTCATGCACCACCTCGCGGATGACCTCGCGCATTTCGGCTGCGGGTGCTTCGGCGCGGGCCGGTGGGGCGTCGGGCGCTGCGGCCAGGCCGACGGCGCGCGCCGCCGCCATCTGGGTGGCATTGCCGCCGCGCACGGCCACCGGCAAGGTGCTGTGGCGGCGCAACTGGGCCGTGATGGCGGCAAAGTCGATGGGTTCGGGCGCTTCGCGCACCAAGGCCAGGTCGATCAGCACCGGGTCGTTGTCGAAAAAGCCCGGGTCATCGGCCACGCGCCGGGCGAGGTCGGCGGCAAACTGCGCGGCGTCGGCAGTCTTGAGCACCACGGCCACCACGGGCAGCGAGGCGCTTTTGAGGTCAAAGCTGGTGCGGGCTTGCGCCGCCGTGTCAAAGGCCATGGATGCGTTGCAGGGATGGAGGGCGCGCCAGGGTGCGCCGGGCAGGCACACCGTGGGTGGGGCCAAAAGGGCAAAGTGTACTGTGCAGCACCCCGTAAAACCGTAACGCCCCGTGCACGCTGGCTCAATGGCGGGACTGGTGCTGCCATTGCGGCAGGCGGGCGCCGCAGTGCAGGCAGTACAGCGCCTCGGGCAGGTGCCCTTCGGTCAGGCATCCGTGGCAGGTGCGGGTGTCGGCCTCGAAGATGGTGGTGTACAGGCGCAGACGCCAGCCCTGCAGCGGGATATCGGGGTTCGGGGAGGCCAGGGGCAGGCATCGGTGGGTTGAATGAGCGGGCGTGACGGCTGCCACTGTAGTGCGTTGCCCGTGATGGGCCTATGCCCCAAGCCCGCCAGCCCTTTACCGACAAGCGCCACCGGCCGCATCAGGCCCGGTGCGATGGGCTCAGAGCTTCGGAATGCGAATCCGGCTGATCATCAACGAGCCCGACAGCGCAAACAGCAGCACCAGCGGGTGCAGCGTGAAGCCACCGATCAGCAGCTTGCCGAACCACAGGTGCTCGCGCACTGCGCCCAGGCAGGCGGCCAGGGCCAGCACCCCCACCAGCACGATGGAGGTGGGAATCGGCGTGCCTTCGAAATATTTCACCTTGCCGTCTTCGCCCGACAGCATCTCGGCCGTGACGTTGTAGCGCGCCAGGCGTGACACCCCGCAGGCCACGAAGTAGGCCAGCACGATGCGGTCATACAACCCCTGCATGCCGCAGCCATAGGCAATGATGGCGGGCGCCACGCCGAACGAGATCACGTCGGCCAGCGAGTCGAGCTCGCGGCCCATGGTCGAGCTTTTCTGGCGCCAGCGCGCGATGCGGCCATCGAGCACATCAAAGACCAGCGCGGCCAGCACCAGGGCGCAGGCAAAGTACACGTGGACGGCATCGCTGGTCTCCAGGTACGACATCACCGAGAACAGGGCACCCACGCCGCAGACTGCGTTGCCCAGCGTGAACCAGTCGGCCAGGTGAAACTCGCGGATCATCGAAAAGCGCCTGGGCGCTGGGGGCGGGGTCGGCATGGGCAGGTCTCCGGTGGGCGGCACATGGCGCGGGGGAAACCATTATGCGACGCACCGGGTGCCGGCCCTCCTTTGGGCGCCGGTGTCCTATTGATCCGGCCAGGTAAAGTTTGCTTGATTGGCAACTTGTCTCAGATATCTCATCCCATCCGTTCGGGCTGAGCCTGTCGAAGCCGGGGCACTGCTTGGGTGCGGCCCTTCGACCCTTCGACAGGCTCAGGACAGGCCAAGCTCAGGGCGAACGGGTTTTATCTGAGGGATGCGGCCCTTCGACAGGCTCAGGGCGAACGGGTTTTATCTGAGGGGTGCGGCCCTTCGACCCTTCGACAGGCTCAGGACAGGCCAAGCTCAGGGCGAA
>WOZN01000244.1 GCA_011620245.1 Acidovorax sp. | reverse complement strand
CTCGTAGGTGTGCTTTGTGCCGGGCCGGTGGCCATGGGCATGGGTCTTGTAGGGGATACTGCCATCGAGGTGGGTCAGGCCAGATCCGCTGCGCAGGGCAGGTGCAGTCCGTCGGCTGTGGTCAGGCCCTGTGCGGCCCATACCGCGCGGGCCGTGGCGATGGCGGTGGCTTCGGCCGCCATGGTGGCCAGCACCAGCATGCCGGGGTGCTGGCCCGAAAGGCCGGTGCCCAGGGTGAACAGCGTATCGCCGTCGGACATGGTGTGCACCGGGTTGATGCTGCGCGCCAGGCCGTCATGGGCGGCCACCGCCAGGCGGTGGGCTTGCACCTTGGTGATGACGGCGTCGGTGGCCACCACGCCGATGGTGGTGTTGGTGCCGGCCAGCAACGTCTGGGAAAGCTCGCCACGCAGCAGGGCGCGGCGGGTGTCGTGCAGAGAGAGGCCATCCTCGGTGCGGGCGCCGGCAATCACCTGGGCGGTGTCGGGGTCGAGCACATCACCCAAGGCGTTGCAGGCGATCAATGCCCCCACGGTGACGCCGCCTACGGTGACCGACGCGGTGCCCACGCCGCCCTTCATGGCACGCTGCATGCCGAAAATCTTGCCGACGGCGGCACCGGTGCCGGCGCCCACGTTGCCTTCGGCGGGGTCATTGCGCGATGCTGCGGCACAGGCGGCATAGCCTGCGGCGGCGTCGGGGCGGATGCGCATGTCGCCCACCAGCAGGTCAAACAGCACGGCGGCGGGCACGATGGGCAGGCGGCCCACGGCCACGTCAAAGCCTGCGCCACGCTCTTCGAGCCAGCGCACGGCACCGGTGGCGGCATCCAGCCCCCAGGCGCTGCCGCCGGCGAGCACGATGGCGTGCACCTTTTCCACCAGATTGCACGGGTCGAGCAGGTCTGTCTCGCGCGTGCCCGGTGCTGCGCCGCGCACATCGACGCCGCCCACGGCGCCTTCGCGCGCCATGACCACGGTGCAGCCCGTGGGGCGGCGCGTGTCGGTGAAGTGGCCCACCTCGATGCCGGCCACGCGGGTGATGCTGCCAGCGTCGCTGGCGGGAAAGCGTGCATTCATGGCCGGAGATTATGGTGCCCGGCGCGGCATTTTCACCCTTTCGCTCAGAGGAGCTTCGCCCGGCGCAGCCGCAGGGCGTTGCTGATCACCGAGACCGAGCTCAGGCTCATGGCCAGCGCCGCAACCATGGGCGACAGCAGCCAGCCGGTGAAGGGGTACAGCAGTCCCGCCGCCAGCGGAATGCCGAGCGAGTTGTAGACGAAGGCGAAGGCCAGGTTCTGCTTCATGTTGGCCACGGTGGCCACCGACAGCGCGCGTGCGGTGGCGATGCCGCGCAGATCGCCCTTGACGAGGGTGAGTTGCGCGCTGTTCATCGCCACGTCGGTGCCGGTGCCCATGGCGATGCCGACATCGGCGCGCGCCAGCGCCGGTGCATCGTTGATGCCGTCGCCTGCCATGGCCACGGTGCGGCCCTCCTTTTGCAGGCGCTCCACCAGCGCCAGCTTGTCGGCGGGCTTGACCTCGCCATGCACCTCGTCAATGCCCAGCCGCTGGGCCACGGCGCGTGCCGTGGTCAGGCCGTCGCCCGTGGCCATCACCACGCGCAGGCCGGCGGCGCGCAGGGCGGACAGGGCTTCGGGCGTGCTGGCCTTGATGGGATCGGACACCGCCAGCAGGCCGGCCAGATGTCTGTTCACCGCCAGATGCATCACGCTGGCACCCTGGCTGCGCAAGGCCTCGGCCTGCGCCGCCAGCGGCGCCACATCCACGCCGGATTGCTGCATCAGCACCGCGTTGCCCAGTGCCAGGGCCTGCCCGGAGACGATGCCGCGCACGCCGATGCCGGAAGCGGAGTCGAAATGCTCGGGCGCGGTCAACGGCAGGCCGCGCTCATGTGCCGCCTTGACGATGGCCGCCGCCAGCGGGTGCTCGCTGCCCTGGTCCAGGCTGGCAGCCAGGCGCAGCACGTCATCCTCGGAAAAACCGGCCGCTGCCACCGCGCGCTCGAAGGCCGGGCGGCCCTCGGTGAGGGTGCCGGTCTTGTCCACGATGAGGGTGTCGATCTTGCGCAGGTTCTCTATGGCCGCCGCGTCGCGAAACAGCACGCCATGGGTGGCGCCGCGCCCGCTGGCGACCATGATGGACATGGGCGTGGCCAGGCCCAGCGCGCAGGGGCAGGCGATGATGAGCACTGCCACGGCATTGATCAGGCCATACACCCAGCTCGGTTGCGGGCCGAACAGCCCCCAGCCAAAAAAGGTGAGCAGCGCCGCTGCCACCACCGCCATCACAAAGTAGCCGGCCACGGTGTCGGCCATGCGCTGCATGGGCGCGCGCGAACGCTGGGCCTGCGCCACCATTTGCACGATCTGCGCCAGCACGGTGGCCGCGCCGACATGCTCGGAGCGCATGACCAGCGCACCGCTGGTGTTGAGCGTGGCGCCAATCAGCTTGTCGCCCACGCGCTTGGTCACCGGCAGCGGCTCGCCGGTCAGCATGGATTCGTCGAGCGCGCTGCTGCCTTCCTCGACTACGCCGTCCACCGGCACCTTCTCGCCGGGGCGCACACGCAGCCGGTCGCCCACATGCACATGGGCCAGGGGGATGTCTTCTTCGCTGCCATCGGGCGCGATGCGGCGCGCCGTCTTGGGTGCCAGGCCGAGCAGCGACTTGATGGCGGCCGAGGTTTGCGAGCGCGCCTTCAGCTCCAGGATCTGCCCGAGCAAGGTCAGCGAGATGATCACCGCTGCCGCCTCGAAATACACCGCCACCCGGCCCATGGAGACAAACGAAGCCGGGAACACCTGGGGCATCACGGTGGCCACCACGCTGTAGGCAAAGGCCGCGCTGGTGCCCAGGCCGATCAGCGTCCACATGTTGGGGCTGCGCTGGGCCACCGACTGCACGCCACGCACGATGAAAGGCCAGCCGGCCCACAGCGCAATCGGCAGCGTGAGCACCAGTTCGAGCCAGCTTTGCATGGCCATGTCGAACCAGCCCAGCTGGTGGCCGAACATCGCCAGAAAGGTGACCACTGCGGTGAGCGGCAGCGTCCACCAGAAGCGGCGCCGAAAGTCCACCAGCTCGGGATTTTCTTCCTCGGTCAGTTCGGGGATCAGTGGCTCCAGCGTCATGCCGCACTTGGGGCAACTGCCGGGCAGGTACTGCCGGATCTCGGGGTGCATGGGGCAGGTGTAGATGGTGCCAGGGGCCGCAGGGGCCTGCGCCGATGGTGGCTGCGCGCCATGGTCGTGGTGTTGTGCGGGGCCATGCGGCTGGCTTGGCGTGGGGGTATCGGGCGGGTTCATGCGGGCCTTTCTTTCTGGCTGGATGGGCTGGTGCGTGTCTTTGGTCAGCGTGCGGCTTCCATGCGGGTGATGAAGTACCCGCCACTTTGCTGCTCCACCCGGAACAGCACCTTGTCGCCGGGCTGGAAGGGCGCGAGCATGCTGGCGTCGTTGACGCGGAACACCATGGTCATGGGCGGCATGCCGAGGTTCTTGATCTCGCCATGGCGGATGGTGACCTTGAGCGTGCGCGGGTCCCAGCGGGTGATTTCGCCGTTGCTCAGATCATTCAGATCATTCAGATCATTCAGCTCACTCTGGTCTGCCGATGTGTTGCCAGGGGTTTCTTGTGCGGCCGGCGCGGCAGGGGCTGCGGCGGGGTGGTGGCTGTCGTGGGCTGCACGCAACAGACGCGGCGCAACGAGGGCCGCGCCCGCCAGGGGCAGTGCGGCCAGCAGGTGGCGGCGGCTCAGGCCGCGGTGGGGTGTGGCTGGGGCGGCAGAAGAAGCGGGGGTTTTGAACATGGTGGAGTCCTTCGATGTAAATGCAGGAGTGGGCGGGTGCAAGTCAGCGGTTGCGCGGCCGCACGGTGATGGTTCCTGTCATGCCGGCTTCGTAGTGCCCGGGGATCAGGCAGGCAAAGTCAACGCGGCCGGGCCGGTTGAACCTGGAAACGGCAGTTGGATGCGCCTGCCGGTGCCGTGATCGGGGTGCCAGGCAA
>WOZN01000305.1 GCA_011620245.1 Acidovorax sp. | reverse complement strand
GTGGCCGCCGGCGACGCAGGCGCGTAAGCGGCTAAATGGCTAAATGGCAGATGGCGGCTGAAGTGCGCAATGGCCCGCTGCTGCCGCAGGGACGGGCGGGCTGCTTGGGATGGCCTGCATAACTCCCTGCGGTCTGTGGCAGCGCGGCCTCGGGCGATCCGCTGCGTTGCTTTTCTTGCCAATAGCCGGGCTATTGGCTGCAAAAAGACGCCTTGCGGCCCATCCCGATCCGCACTACCACCGACGCGCGAGGGTTATGCAGGTCATCCCTTTGGCGTGAACCTCAGGTCAGCAGGGCCTGCGCAAATTCGCGTGCGTTGAAGGTTTCGAGGTCTTCGAGCTTTTCGCCCACGCCGATGAAATACACCGGGATGGGGCGCTCCTGCGCAATGGCCGCCAGCACGCCGCCCTTGGCCGTGCCGTCGAGCTTGGTCACGATGAGGCCGGTGAGCTGCAGCGCGTCGTCGAACGCACGCACCTGGGCCAGTGCGTTCTGGCCGGTATTGCCGTCGATCACCAGCAGCACCTCGTGCGGTGCGCTGGCGTCGGCCTTGGTGATCACGCGGCGGATTTTTTTCAGCTCTTCCATCAGGTGCAGCTGCGTGGGCAGGCGCCCGGCGGTGTCCACCAGCACCACGTCCTTGCCGCGCGCGCGGCCCGCGGTGACGGCGTCAAAGCTCACGGCGGCGGGGTCACCGCCTTCCTGGCTGATGATTTCGACCAGGTTGCGGTCGGCCCACACGCCGAGCTGCTCGCGCGCAGCGGCGCGGAAGGTGTCGGCCGCGGCCAGCAGCACGCTGGCCCCTTCGTTGGCCAGGTGCTTGGTGAGCTTGCCGATGGAGGTGGTCTTGCCCGCGCCATTGACGCCCGCCACCATGATCACGGTGGGTATGTGCTCGCCGATGACCAGCGCTTTTTCCAGCGGGCGCAACAGGTCAGTCAGCGCATCGGCCAGCAGGCCCTTCACGGCGGTCGGGTCGGTGGTCTTGGTTTCCTTGACGCGGCGCTGAAGGTCGGTCAGCAGCCACTGCGTGGCCTTGACGCCGGTGTCGGCCATCAGCAGAGCCTCTTCGAGTTCTTCGTACAGCGCATCGTCGATCTGGGTGCCGGTGAAAACGGTGGCGATGCTTGCACCCGTCTTGCGCAGGCCCGCCTTGAGGCGGTTGAGCCAGCCCGTGCGTTCGGCGGTGGGGGGCGATTCCGCTGCCGGGGCCGCTGGCAAGAGTGGGGCGGTGATGGGCTTGGCAGCGACCACCAAAGGCGGCGCGGGCGTCGGCTCAGGCACAGACGCCGGCGCAGATACTGGCACCGCGGCCGGTGGCGGCACCGTCACCGGGGCCGCTTCAGGTGCTGGCACGGGCGGCTTGGCAGCGAAGGGGTTGCGCAGCCAGCCAAAGCCACCGCTGGCCGCCGGTGGGGCCGGTGGGGGCAGGGTGACAGCGGCTGGCTCGGGCAATGGCGCCAGCGCGGCAGGCGCCTGCTCCGCGGGCGCTATTGCCGCCGGTGGTGCGGGCGAGACATCCGGCGCGGCAGGGGTTGCGGGCGCAGCCGCAGCGGGCTGCGCGGGCGTGGAGGCGGGTTTTTTCTTGAAAAAACTGAACATTGGCAGGTACTTAGAATCACTCCATTCTATGAAACGTGCATTCACCCTTCTGGGCTTGCTGGCCTGCCTGAGTGCCGGGGCGCAAACCCCTGCTTCCACAACCCTTTCCGCAACTCCTTGCGCACCCTGCTCCGCGAACCCGCCGGTGGCCCTGCCTGCGCAGGCTGCCACGGCTTCCGGGGCGCAGCAATTCACGCTGTCCAACGGCATGCAGCTCATCGTGCAGCCCGACCGGCGTGCGCCCACGGCCATGCACATGGTGTGGCTGCGCGTGGGCTCCATGGACGAGGTCGATGGCACCTCGGGCGTGGCCCATGTGTTGGAGCACATGATGTTCAAGGGCACCAAGACCGTGCCGCCGGGCGAGTTTTCGCGCCGCGTGGCGGCCCTGGGCGGGCAAGAGAATGCCTTCACCAGCCGCGACTACACGGGCTACTACCAGCAGATTCCTTCCAGCCGGCTCGAAGACGTGATGCGTCTGGAGGCCGACCGCTTTGCGCACAACCATTGGCCCGACGCCGAGTTCAGGAAGGAAATCGAGGTGGTCAAGGAAGAGCGCCGCCTGCGCACCGAAGACCAGCCCCGTGCCGTGCTGGCCGAGCAGCTTTTTGCCGCCACCTACGTGGTCTCCCCCTACCGCCGCCCGGTGGTGGGCTGGATGAGCGACCTCGATGCCATGACGCCCGATGACGTGCGCAATTTCCACCGCCGGTGGTATGTGCCCGGCAATGCAGCGGTGGTGGTGGCCGGCGATGTGGATGTGGCCCGGGTGCGCGCGCTGGCCGAAAAATACTATGGCCGCCTGCCCGTCCGCGCCGTGCCGGTGCGCAAGCCGCGCACCGAACCCGCCCAGCAGGGCCTGCGCCGCATTGCCGTCAAGGCCCCGGCGGAGCAGGCCTATGTGGCCCTGGCGTTTCGCGTGCCCGGCATGGAACGGGTCGAGGCGCTCACCGATGGAGACCGCGATGCCCTGGCGCTGATGGTGCTGTCCGCCGTGCTCAGCGGCTACGACGGCGCACGCCTGGAGCGCGCCCTGAGCCAGGGCCCGCAGCGCGTGGCTGACAGTGCTGGCAGCTCGGCCATGGTGACTGGGCGCGGCCCCAGCCTGTTCCTGCTCAGCGGCGTGCCCGCCGAGGGCAAGACGGCGCAGCAGGTCGAGGAAGCCCTGCGCGCCGAAGTGGCCCGCGTGGCCGCCGAGGGCGTGAGCGAGGCCGAGTTGTCGCGCGTCAAGACCCAGTGGATCGCCGCCACCGTGTACCAGCGCGACTCGGTGCATGGACAGGCCCAGGACCTGGGCAGCAACTGGGTGTTGGGCCTGCCGCTCGATGCCGAAGAGCGCCTGCTGGCCTTGCTGCGCACCGTGACGCCCGAGCAGGTGCAGCAGGTGGCGGCCCGGTATTTTGGCGACGACCAGCTCACGGTGGCCACGCTGCTGCCGCAGCCGCTCGATGCCAGGCCCCGGCGTGCCGCACCGGCCGCTGGCGCCATGCGCCACTGAACCCGCACCCCGAGGCATTGCATGATTACTATGAAAAAAATAGCTGCCAGCGCTTTATTGGTAAGCGCTGGAGCCCTGTTTGGTGCCAATCCTGCCTGGGCCTTGCTGCCCATCCAGCATTGGGCCGAAGCCAACGGCGCCCAGGTGTGGCTGGTGGAAAGCCCCGTCATCCCCATGGTGGATGTGCAGCTCGATTTTGATGCCGGCAGCCGCCGCGACCCGCCCGAACAAGCCGGCCTGGCCGGTGCCGTGGCCACCATGGCCTCCAAGGGCGTGCTGGCCATGCCTGCCGCTGGGGCGGGCGAGGGCGCTGCGCCACCGCTGGACGAAAACGCGCTGGGCGAGGCCTGGGCCGACCTGGGCGCCAGCTTTGATGCCAGCGCCGGCAGCGATGCGCTGCATTTTTCGCTGCGCTCCCTCACCGACCCCGCGCTGCTGCAACGCGCCGCGCTGCTGGCCGCCCGCCAGATCGGTGAGCCGAGCTGGCCGGCCGACATCTGGCAGCGCGAACGTGCCCGCTGGATTGCCAGCATCAAGGAGTCGCGCACGCGCCCCGCCACCGTGGCGAGCGAGGCCTTTGCCACTGCGGTGTATGGCAGCCACCCCTACGGCTACCGGCCCACCGAAGACACGCTGGCACGCATCGAAGTGGCCGACATGCAGGCCTTTCATGCGCGCACCATTGCCCCCTGCCGCGCCCGCGTGAGCATCGTGGGCGCCGTCAGCCGCGCCCAGGCGCAGACCCTGGTGGCCACGCTGCTGTCGCGCCTGGCGCCGCGCACGGCAGCCGAATGCGCGCCGCTGCCGGCCGTGCCCGAAGTGGCCGCGCTGGCTGCGCCGGCCGAGCTGCGCATCCCCTTCGCCTCGGCCCAGACCCATGTGCTGATCGGTCAGCCGGGCTTTGCGCGCCGCGACCCCGATTTTCTGGCGCTGCTGGTGGGCAACC
>WOZN01000235.1 GCA_011620245.1 Acidovorax sp. | reverse complement strand
TTGCCCAGCGCGACAACCTGCTGGGCGGCTGGGATCGCGTGGTGGTGCTGGGCTGGAACTTCGAGCCCAGCATTGGCCAGACCATCACCGCGCTTCATGATGACCGGCTGGAAGTGCTGGTGATTGCGCCCGACCTGATGGACCGCCTGAAAAAGAAGGGCGGCATCGACAAGCTGCGCGGGCAGGTGCGGTTTTCCAGCTTGCAGTATTTGACGATTCACCCGATCGAGCGCAACACCCGCACCGTTCGGGCTGAGCTTGTCGAAGCTGGGGCAAGCCCTTGGACGGGCTCAGGGCGAACGGAGGTGAAAGACGTGCCGCAGGAAACACTGACTGTGCGCCTGAAAAACTACGTGCTGCTCTCGCCCGAGGCCATCAACCTGGACGACGCCAACCGCGCCAAACTGCAGGCCGTGGCCAACGCCGAACCGCTGGCGCTGATCGAATACTGGGCGGTGGACCCGGACTACGACGGGCGCGTGTTCCGCTCGGTCTGGCAGGACTACCGGGGCAACACCGCCAACGACGCCGACGCGCTGCGCGTGGTGACGCAGGCCACACTGGCCGTGCCAGCCCTCAGCGGCCCGCGCCGGGTGTGCGTGCGGGTGGTGGATGTGTTTGGGTTTGAGGCGGAAGTGGTGAGCACCGTGGGGGTGGCGTGACGTGCCGCCTCACTGGCGCTTCAAATCCCGGTAGAAGTTTTCATGCGGCCCCAGCGCTTCCAGATAGATCAGCCGCACTGCGTCTTCGCGCGTGTAGCCCAGCAGGTAAAGCTGGCCATTGCTGCGGAACTTGTGCACCCACAGCTGGGCCAGATCGCCTTTCTTGTGCTCGCCCACATCGGGGTCTTGCGCCACGGCGGCCACAGCAGCGTCGGTGTCGGCGATCAGCGTGGCGTTGGTCAGTTTTTTGTAGGTGCGGGCAAAGCGCCGCGTTTGCAGCACCTGCCAGGCTGGCGACTCGGGCGACTCGGGCGACACCGGTGCCGTCATGGCTGGCGGTTGCTGCGCGGCACAAAGGGCGTGCTGTCTTCACGGGGCTCGGCCAGGCCCATGAGGCTTTCGGCAATGAAGGAGGCGGGCAGGTCCGGGTTGTCCAGCGCGGCGCGGCCTACCCTGGCCCAGAACTCGACCTGCCCTTGCACAGTGCGAAATTCCGCCTTGGCCGCAGCGCGGGCGGCATCGACCAGGGCTTCGTCGATGCGAACAGAGATGGTGGACATGGCATTCCTTTCCTGAATTACCACAATTGTAGGCAAACCCGGACTCCCCCATGGCTTTGAACAACGAATCCCCGCTGGCGCTTTCCACCGCCCTCACCACCCGCACCAACGCACTGGCCCTGGGCCTTGAACATGGCGCCGCCGACCTGCTGGAGTTCGTCACGCCCACCACGGCCGAGCTGCTGCTGTGGTGGTTTGGCCAGGATATGGTGGATGCGCGCGGCGGGCTGAATTTTCACGCCGGGCAGAAGCAGGCCATCCTGAACGCCATCGTGGCGCACGAGGTGCTGGGCGCGGCCACGTTGAAAGACTTGTATGCACAGGTGGCGCCCGATGCGCTGCTGGCGGGCACGCGGCTGGCCGAGGTGTCCCTTCCGAAACATGAGCACCCCAAATACTGCTTCAAGATGGCCACGGGCACGGGCAAGACCTGGGTGCTGCAGGCGCTGCTGGTCTGGCAGTTGCTCAACAAGACGGCGGCGCTGACTTCAGGGCTGGACGATGCGCGCTTCACCCGCCAGTTCATGGTGGTGGCGCCGGGGTTGATTCACGCTCATTCCCTGAAGCTCAGGTGTTGCACTTCGCTTGTGAACCCGCCCTCTAAATCCAGTATTCAGCCTTTTACAAACCCTGTTTTCTTCAGCGAACGCACAAAAATATACAGGACAAGCCAGATAGCCAATCCTCCAATAAAGAATTCGATGCTTGGCAAGGCAGCTGGCCCGACGATGCGGTACTCACTCCACAACTTTGAAGCGATCAGGGAGAGAGTCAACAAGAAAAACGTGTTGTATTCCTTGACAAGGACTCGTCTCCAATTGAAGGTCATTTCTGCCGTTGAGCTTTTCCAGCCTTTCCAGCGCGGCAACCACCGGTTCACACGTTGGCAATATTGATTGTATTCTTCTCCGAATTTATTCCTTAAAAAGTCTTCCTCTGCGGCCACGATGCTGCTGTAGGTGAAAATAATGAATGGAACCACAATCAGGTAAAACGCATAAGAATGAATAATAAATGCGACGCCCACTGCTATCAGGATATTGCCAACATAGAGCGGGTTCCGGCAATGTGCGAAAACACCACCCTGTATCAATTTGCTGGCATAAACCTGGCGGTTTTTTCCACCCCTTTCAATATACTCATAACCGATTGTGACAATGCGCAAAGCCTGTCCCATCAGGACGATAACGACCCCTATCACATCGAATGCGATGTTCAGGTCTGGCCGCCCAAGCGGATATGATGGCTGCCCCGTTAGAATGACTAATATGAGCAGCAAAGGCCCCAGTATATTTCGATAACGAAAGAAAAATTTCCCAATATTTTTATTCATGTGTCACTTTTTCAAGAGGGCGATGCAGGAGGTTCCTGGCAGTTGCTGAAAGGGGGTTTTGTGGTTGATTGTCCAGCAATCCCGGCTGAAGGCTGTTTATTTGATGGCCAAGAAGCCCTCGAAGCAAACATATTTCTGGATTGTCATGATGTCCTGGAAGCCTGCCCGTTTAAGCAAATCAATATTGCCTTGCGTTGAAAACGGTTCCATGACTCCCTTGATGCTCCGGGACTTGTTGATTATTTCCGCTTCGCTGAAGCCATTCTCGATCTTGAATTCAATGTAAACCTGATTTGCATAGTCCTGAAATCTGCCGTCGGGAGCACGGACTTTCTCAAACATGAAAAAGGCGCCACCCCAGTTTAATGCTTGATAAATCTTTTCAATAAGTGCCTGCCTGATTCTTGGTGGCAGAAATTGGACGGTATAGTTGGCGATCACCATGTCGCATGGCTGTAGTTCAATATCAAGCACATTTGCGTGTATGAAGGAAAGGCGTGGATCATGGCTCGCATTCTCGATTGCCTTTTCAATCATATCCGGCACACTGTCAATTCCAATGAGTTTTAATTCCTCTTTTTGTGAGTGTTGCCGCGCAAGCTTGAAGAGCATCGGACCCGTTGAACATCCAATATCATAAACAATGCTGTCTGGCTTTAAAAAGAAATCGCTGTAGTGGCAAATTAACCTGTGGCCACTTTCGTACAGTGGGATCGATTTTTGTATATGGGAGTCAAAACTCTCACTGATATTCTCAAATGACCACCCTGCATTGTGTTGATTGATATTTTCGTCAACGGCATTCATTTTTACCTCTCCTTGATGTGCAAACGGATTGAAACAGCGCAAAGTACAATTCATTCCTGATTAACGCAATCCACCGAACTTGGTCTGCATGCAGGCTTTGTTGCACAAAGCGGATTCGGGACGGCATTGCCCCAACCCCAGACATGGCTATGCTACAGCCGCCACGGACACCGTGGCCGGGCGCCCGAGTTGCGTAAAACGGTGTTGAGCAATGTCACCCGAACGTGCAATCCGGCCACCTGACGCTCAAACGTCCTGGCCATGACCCGCCCACCCAGCCGCTTCAGGCAATGCGCTTCAGGCAATGTATCCTGGTCTCCAGCAGACTGCGCCGGTGGCGGCCGCTCCACTTCCTCCATCCGCGGCGCCCCAGCCGCAGGGCTATTGCCGCTATTGCCTCATGGCAGGCCTTGGTGCCGTATGCGCCATTTACCACCTGCTACCGTCTGGATTTCCCGCTCCCCACCGCTGTGGCAGCCGGGTAAAATTCCGGGTTACCAAGCGGTTACCACCGCAGCGGCTGCCTGGCAGCACCCCATCAACCCTGAACGGACTTCACCACCATGCCCCTCGTCTCGATGCGCGAACTGCTCGACCATGCTGCCGCCAATGGCTATGGCATTCCTGCCTTCAACGTCAACAACCTCGAGCAGGTGCAGGCCGTGATGGCCGCGGCCGACGAGGTGGGCGC
>WOZN01000336.1 GCA_011620245.1 Acidovorax sp. | reverse complement strand
GCAGGCTTTGCTGGCATCATCCTCAGACACAAGGAAACACATCAATGGCATCCGCTAAACCCAAGAAAAAGAACCCGCGCCTGGCGTCGGGCCGCAAGCGCGTCCGTCAGGACGTCAAGATCAACGCCGCGAACACCTCGCTGCGTTCCAAATACCGCACCGCTGTCAAGAACGTCGAAAAGGCGGTTCTGGCTGGCGACAAGACCAAGGCGAGCGAACTGTTCGCCAAGATGCAGGCCGTGGTGGACACCGTGGCCGACAAGGGCATCTTCCACAAGAACAAGGCTGCCCGCGACAAGAGCCGCCTGTCTGCCAAGGTGAAAGCCCTGGCACTCGCAACCGCCTGATTCACCGCCTGCTCCGGCAGGCAAACAGCCCGGACGGGTCACACCGTCCGCCGTTTGTAACGGGTGCGCTGCCAGCAAAGCAAAAAACCGCCTTCGGGCGGTTTTTTCGTTTCTGGGCCTGTTTCTTCCGGCGGGAAATGCAGGGCACAAAAAAAAGGTCCCGAGATTCCGGGGCCGCGATGCAAACATTGCCGGTTTCAGGGCTTGGGCAGGGGCGGGTCGGGCAGCAGGCAGGCTTCGACCACCTGCAGGTTGTTGTCCCGGGCGAAATTGATGACGAAATCCCAGGCCATGGGTTCGTAGTCGCGCAGGTCGCTGTTGACCACCACGCATTTCACGCCATTGAGCGTGGTGGGAATGCACCAGGGGGAGTAGCTCAGATGGCTGCCAGGCTTCGCTCCGCCAGGGCGAAAGCTGCTCATCACCCCGGCCAGCCGCTCGGCCCAGTCGCTGGGCCGAAAGGTTTTTCCTTCTTGGGTGATACCCTGAATGAAGACTTCTTTGGAGGAGGGAGAAACCATCGGGGGTCTGATTGGTGGAGGGCGATTACCGCAGGATCACTGCTTGCTGCGCCGTGGCTTTCATTCTAACTCTTATATAAGAGCTGGCCTGCACCCTCACCCGCCAATGCGTTGCAGTGATGCGCAATCGTCATCTTCGGGCGCCCGTGCTCGCCCTAGAATCATGCTTCGCTTTTTTCACGCTTCGCTTTTTCGGGTTGCAAGCCACTATGGGCCAGCCCTTCACCCCACCGTCTGGAGTCCACCGCATGACCGCTTTCATTGAGGCCGCCTCGCCCCACGTGATGAACACCTATGGCCGCGTGCCGATTGCGCTGTCGCACGGACAGGGCTGCCGCGTGTGGGACGTGAACGGCAAGCAGTACCTTGATGCCCTGGCCGGCATTGCCGTGAACACGCTGGGCCACAACCATGCCAAGCTGGTGCCCGCCTTGCAGGACCAGATCGGCAAGATCATCCACTCCTCCAACTACTACCATGTGCCGGGCCAGGAGCAGCTGGCCACCAGGCTGGTGGAGCGCTCGGGCATGACCAACGTGTTCTTCTGCAACTCGGGGCTGGAGGCCAACGAGGCGGCGCTGAAGATTGCGCGCAAATACGGCGTGGACAAGGGCATTGCCAGGCCCGAGATCGTGGTCTATGAAAAAGCCTTTCACGGCCGCTCGATCGCCACCATGTCGGCCACAGGCAACCCCAAGATCAATACGGGTTTTGGCCCGCTGGTGGAAGGTTTCATCCGCGTGCCGATGAACGACATCGAAGCCATCCAGAAAGCCACCGAAGGCAACCCCAATGTGGTGGCCGTGTTCTTCGAGACCATCCAGGGCGAAGGCGGCATCAACCCCATGCGCATCGAATACCTGCAGCAGCTGCGCAAGCTGTGCGATGAGCGCGACTGGCTGATGATGATCGACGAGGTGCAGTGCGGCATGGGCCGCACCGGCAAGTGGTTTGCCCACCAGTGGGCCGGCATCGTGCCCGATGTGATGCCCCTGGCCAAGGGTCTGGGCTCGGGCGTGCCGATTGGCGCTGTGGTGGCGGGCCCCAAGGCGGCCAACGTGCTGCAACCGGGCAACCATGGCACCACCTTCGGCGGCAACCCCCTGGCCATGCGCGCGGGCGTCGAGACCATCCGCATCATGGAAGAAGACGGCCTGCTGCACAACGCCACCATGGTGGGCCTGCACCTCAAGACCGCACTGCAACACGCACTGGGCAGCCTGCCCGGCGTCAAAGAAGTGCGCGGCCAGGGCCTGATGCTGGGGGTGGAGCTGGCCAAGCCCTGCGGCGTGCTGGTGGGCCGCGCAGCCGAGGCCGGCTTGCTGATCAGCGTGACGGCCGACAGCGTGATCCGCCTCGTGCCGCCGCTGATTCTCACCATTGCCGAGGCCGACGAAATCGTCGCCAGGCTCACCCCCCTGGTCAAAGCCCTGCTGGCGGAATAAGAACGTGTTCACGTTCTAAGCCAGCCCGCAACGAAAATGCCATGAAACATTACCTGCAGTTCAACGATCTGTCCGCCGACGAATACGCCTACCTGTTCGAGCGCGCCGCGCTCATCAAAAAGAAGTTCAAGGCCTACGAAAAGCACCACCCGCTGGTGGACCGCACCCTGGCCATGATCTTCGAGAAGGCCAGCACGCGCACGCGCGTGAGCTTTGAAGCCGGCATGTACCAGCTCGGCGGCAGCGTGGTGCACCTGACCACGGGCGACAGCCAGTTGGGCCGCGCCGAACCGATTGAAGACTCTGCCCGCGTCATCAGCCGCATGGTGGATCTGGTGATGATCCGCACCTACGAGCAGACGAAGATCGAGCGCTTTGCCGGGCAATCGCGCGTGCCCGTCATCAACGGGCTGACCAACGAGTTCCACCCCTGCCAGATCCTGGCCGACATCTTCACCTTCATCGAGCACAGGGGCTCCATCCAGGGCAAGACAGTGGCCTGGGTGGGTGACGGCAACAACATGGCCAACACCTGGCTGCAAGCCGCTGCGCTGCTGGGCTTCAAGGTGCATGTGAGCACACCCCGCGGCTACGAAATTGATGAAAAAATGGCCGTTGGCGCAGGCGGGACAAGCGCTGGCAGCTATCAATTTTTTAGCAACCCGCTCGAAGCCTGCCAGGGCGCCGACCTGGTCACCACCGACGTGTGGACCAGCATGGGCTACGAGGCCGAGAACGAGGCCCGCAAGAAGGCCTTTGCCGACTGGTGCGTGGACGCCGAAATGATGGCCGCCGCCAGGCCCGACGCGCTGTTCATGCACTGCCTGCCGGCGCACCGTGGCGAAGAGGTGGAAGCCGATGTGATCGACGGGCCGCAATCCGTCGTCTGGGACGAGGCAGAAAACAGGATGCACGTGCAAAAGGCACTCATGGAGTACCTTTTGCTCGGCCGCATTGCATGAAGTGCAATACGGTGGCGCGCCAGCGCCAGCAGCCTGTTTCGGCGCAGGCTCATGTCCGCAACGCGGACGTGAAGCAGCCGCAGGCTGCGTGCCGCAGCCAAAACCGCAGGCACGTGCAAAAGGCACTCATGGAGTACCTTTTGCTCGGCCGCATTGCATGAAGTGCAATACGGTGGCGCGCCAGCGCCAGCAGCCTGTTTCGGCGCAGGCTCATGTCCGCAACGCGGACGTGAAGCAGCCGCAGGCTGCGTGCCGCAGCCAAAACCGCAGGCACGTGCAAAAGGCACTCATGGAGTACCTTTTGCTCGGCCGCGTGACCTGAGGACTGCATGATCCACCCCTGTCTGGCCTGCGGCGCATGCTGCGCGAGTTTCCGCGTGGACTTCTCGGGGCATGAAACGCAGGAAATGGGCGGCGATGTGCCCGATGGCCTGGTGGTGGAGGTTGCGGGCGCAACCCGCCGCATGCGCGGCACCGATCACAGCCCGCCGCGCTGCGCGGCGCTCACGGGCAAAGTGGGCACCCAGGCGGCCTGCGGCATCTACGAATGGCGCCCCTCGCCCTGCCGCGAGTTTGCGCCGGGCAGCCAGGCCTGCGACCGGGCGCGCATGCGCCATGGCCTGCCGCCCTATCCCCCCGAAAAGCCTTGCGCCTGATGGCCCCGGCAGGCTCCTGTTGATGCGGCCCTTTGTTGTATCAACTACCGTTCAGGCTGAGCTTGTCGAAGCCCTTCGACAGGCCTGTCCTGAGCTTGTCGAAGGGCTCAGGGCGAACGGTTCA
>WOZN01000220.1 GCA_011620245.1 Acidovorax sp. | reverse complement strand
GGGCAAAAAGACGGTGTTCTCGAAGAGCGGCGAAGCCAAAAATGGACCGCTGCGGTCCCATTTGCAGCCGACGATTTCCAAGTCCGACAGGCTGCTAGGCATTGCAGGCTGCTCCATCGCATTGCCGCCGGGTGGAATTTTGATCAAAAAAGCCTTCAGCGCCCGCCTGCAAAGCATCATTAGCTATTTATTCAATAGCAAAGTCACCCGTCATGCCTTGGCACGCCCGTCTGCAGCTGGATTACGCATTTGAACGCGCCCGCACCGTCGCCCGGTTTGAGCACCACGGGCCGCTGCGCATCCTGCAAAGCCTGTACCCCGAAGGCGGCGGGATATGCCACAACGTGCTGGTTCATCCACCCGGCGGCCTGGTGGGCGGCGACACGCTGGAGATCACGGCAACCGTCGGTCCTGGCGCGCATGGCCTCGTCACCACGCCGGGCGCCACGCGCTTTTACCGCTCCACTGGCGAACGGGCCCTGCAACGCACGCGCCTCACGCTGAAAGAAAACTCCCGCCTCGAATGGCTGCCGCTGGAGGCGCTTTGCTACAACGCCTGCCACGCCGAAAACCACCTCACGCTGAACCTCGCCCCCGGTGCTGAATGCATGGGCTGGGACGTGACTGCGCTGGGCCTGCCGCATGCCGGACAGCCCTTTGAAACGGGGCGGTTCGTGCAGCACATCGAGTTGCCCGGCGTATGGCTGGAGCGCGGTGTGATCGAGGCTGCCGACAAGCGCCTGCTCGACAGTCCTCTGGGTCTGGCAGGGCAGCGCGGCCTGGGCACCTTGTTTTTTGCCACCGGCCAGCCTCTGGAGCGGGCCCGGCGCGAACAGGCGCTGGAGGCGGCACGCAACCTGGTGCAAGCCCACGCACTGGCATCCTGGGCAGGCGCGACCTGCCCCAACGACCAGGTGATCGTGGTGCGCGTGCTGGCCCCCCAGATGGAACCCGCCATGCAGTTGTTCCGGCAAATCTGGGGCGCCTGGCGGCAAACCTTGTGGCGGCTGCCCGCCCAAATGCCACGCATCTGGGCCACGTGACAGCCGCCCATCCGGGGCGCGTGCATGGGGTGATGGGGGTGCTACGTCTGCTGCAGCAAGGAGTTGGCAATCGCCGCCGCCGCCGTGCGCGTCTCCACCCCCAGTTTTTCAAAGATATGCTCCAGGTGCTTGTTCACCGTGCGCGGACTCATGCCCAGAATGTCGGCAATGTCGCGATTGGTCTTCCCCTTGGAGAGCCATGAGAGCACCTCGGTCTCACGGGGCGTGAGCGCGGCCCGGGTCAGGCGGTCATGCTCCGCCCCCGCTCCACCAATGCGCCCGGAATGCCGCAGCAAGACCATGATTTCCCCCGGCCCCGCCTGCCCAACGCTGCGCGCCTCGATCTGGCTGCCATCCGCCAGACGGGTCACGGTTTCCCCGGTTTGAACAGCTTCATGCAGCCAATCCTGCACCCTGCCCTGCGCCTCTTGCAGCCAGCGCGTGGCCTGGGGCGAGCGCCAGGCGATGCGGCCCTGCGTATCGAGCAGCACCACGCCCAAGCCGGCCACGTCCACTGCTTCGCGGACCAGCCGGCCCACATTGGCGTTGCGCAAATGGGTGGCCAGCCGTGCCAGCACCTCGGGGATCTTGAGCGGCTTGACCACATAGTCCACTCCGCCGCTGGCAAAACCCTCCACAATCTGCGCGGTCTCGGTCAAACCCGTCATGAAAATCACCGGCACATGGGCCCATGCAGGCTCGGCCTTGAGTTGGCGGCACAGTGCAAAACCGTTCTGTCCCGGCATGATGGCGTCCAGCAAAACTGCATCGGGTACCGCCATTTCAAAGCGCTCGAGTGCCTCTGCAGCATCCCGCGCCACCAGCACCGTGTAACCCTCGGTCGCCAGCGCATCGCAAAGCATGCGCAAGGTGTCCGGCGCGTCGTCAACCACCAGCACCACGGCGGAAACAGCAGGCTGAGGCAGGAGGTCAGCTTTCGGGTTCATCGTGGGGTTCTTTCAGGCGTTCGATCAAGGCAGAAAAATCAAAGCGGCTCACCGGCACCTGCAGGCCCTGCAGGACCTCAGCCAGCGCGGGCATCTCCTGTGCGCTGCTTTGCAGCAACTGGCGCAAAGCATTGGCGTTGCCGCGCCGGGCCAGGCTGATCAGGCTTTCCCGCAAATCGTCCGGCAAGGCGTCGTGGCATGGCGCCCCCGCCGCCGCGCCGTGAGGGCCGGGGGCTTGCTCGGCTGGCAAATGCAAAAGATCGCTCTCTTGCACCCATTCGATCTGCAGCACACGCTCGAGCAGCCCCAGCAGTTCCGACTCGATCACGGGTTTGCTGACGAAGCCCTGGCACTGGGCCGCTGCCAGCAGCTCGGGGCGGTTTTCAAAGGGGTTGGCAGACACGATGATGACAGGCAGGCCTTTGTGCTCCCCGGCGCGTATCTGCTGCGCGGTTTGCCAGCCGTTGAGGTCATCCATGTTGATGTCCAGCAGCACCGCATCCGGGCGTTGCTGGCGCAGGATCTCCAGGCACTCGCGGCCGCTGGCCGCCTCGCGCACCGTGAACCCCAGCGGGATCAGCAAGCTCGCCAGCAACTGGCGCTGGATGGGCTGGTCATCCACCACCAGCAAAGTACGGCGGGGGTCCAGGTAGCCCACGATGGGGGTGAGGTCGTGCGAACGGTGCGTCGCGGGGCGTTCCACCTCGCGCAGATACAGGCGCACCGTGAAAATGCTGCCCCGCCCCAATTCGCTGCGCAGGGTCAGCTCGCCGCCCATCAATTCGGTCAGCAAGTGGGTGATCGTAAGCCCCAGCCCGGTGCCCGACTCGCTGGAGCGGCGGCCCGCGCTGCCGCGCTCGAAGGGCATGAAGATGCGCTCGTGGTCCTGCGGCGCGATGCCGATGCCCGTATCCTGCACTTCAAAGCGCACCACGTCATGGCGGCAATCCACGCACAGGCGAATCTCGCCCCGGTCGGTGAAACGCACTGCGTTGGCCAGCAGGTTGATCAGGATCTGCCGCAGGCGCTTGGCATCGGACTGGACCCAGGCGGGCACGCGCCCCCGGCTTTCCAGCTTGAACACCAGGCCTTTTGCCTGCGCCTGCGGCCGCACCATGCGCTCGATTTCAGACAAGAAGTCCATGAGCGGCAGCGGTGCATTGTCCAGGCGCAACCGCCCGGCCTCGATGCGCGCCAGATCCAGCAGGCCATCAATGAGCGCATGCATATGCTGGCCGCTTTGCTGCATGGTGGTGATGGCCTCCCGCATGGAGCCCTTGAGTTCGGCATTGCGCAGCAAAATCTGGGCATACCCCAGGATGCTGTTGAGCGGGGTGCGCAACTCGTGGGTCATGCCCGCCACATAGCGCGTCTTGGCCTGACTCGCGGCCTCGGCCACCTCCTTGGCGGTTTGCAGGGCCTGGTCGGTGCGCATGTGGGCGTCGATCTCTTTTTGCAGCAACTGGGTTTGCCGCTCGGACTCATCGTGCGCCATGCGCCGGCTCTCCTGCGCCAGCACCACCCACCAGGCACAGACCGCTGCAAGCAAGGCCAGGAGCGAAAAAGCCTTGATGAAAGGCGCCCGCAGGTCGCTGGCAGGCAGGTGCAGGCTTTCCTGCACATACACCATGCCCAACAGGCAAGCGATGAGGGCGCACAGCGACACCAGCACCGTCATGTACTGGGCGACCCGGAAATTGATCCGCTGGTGCAAGCCAGCGGGCAGTAATGCGGCAGCGGCCATCCGCATTTGCTCCGACGCCCGCGAATGGCTCTTGCAACGGTCGTGGCAACGCGACTCCAGCGAGCAACACAAAGAGCAGATGGCCTCCCCATAGGCCGGGCAAGTCGCCATGTCGGCACTTTCAAACAGGTTTTCACATACCGTACAAGGCACCATTTCGCCTGCGGACCAGGGCGAAGCCTCTTTGCGGGCCAGGTAAAAGCGCCCTCCCGTTGCCCACGCCAGCACAGGAGCCGTGATCAAGGCCGTGGCAAGCGCGATGAAGGGCGAGAAGGCCGCAGCCCACGGGCCCAGAACACCGGAATAGGCCGTGAACGCCAGCGCCACCGCCAACAACATGGC
>WOZN01000065.1 GCA_011620245.1 Acidovorax sp. | reverse complement strand
GCGCGCAGGCGGCGGCGCCGGCGTCCGTCAGGTGCAGGGTCTTGGCGCGGCGGTCCACAGCGTCCTCGTGGCGCTCGACGAAGCCGGCCTCGACGAGCTGGTCAAGCGAGCGCACCAGCGACGGCGCCTCGATGCCCAGCACGTCGGCCAGCACTCCCTGGCGCATGCCGCCGCCCTGGCGGCCGATCATCACCAGCGGCCAGGCGAGCGCCTGTGACATCCCCACGTGCGCCACAGCCTTGTCGGCCGCCGCGCGGTAAGCGCGCTGCAGCACCGGCAGCGCAACGGCCGCGACCATGAGGGCGGATTCACGGCCCAGTCCTTCGGGATAGACAGACATGGTGACCATTCCAATAGTTAGCTTGCTATTTATTAAACCAGCTTTTGGCGAAGCATGCAAGGTCAGAACGCACTCTTTCGCTACACAACCGCCGGATTTACGCCACCTCGCCTTGATCACGAGAGTTTCGCGGTTTCTCGCCCGCTCGCCCTGCTCGGCAGCGCCTTCTATCCGGTTCTGGTTCTTGTCCATCGGCTCGCAGCTTATGCTCCACACCTCCTCCCCACACTCGGTCAGCCGCCCAGATTCGCGGCGGTGATTGTCTTGCCGACACCGCCCTTCGTGGAAATGATGGATATGACCTGATCAGATCCAAGCGGCAGGTGCCTGCTACCATTGAACCCGGTTTGCGGCAAATCCATCACACGACAAAATTTGCCTTTACAAGACGCTTTACAAGACGAATGGAGTCATCCTGCCAGCGGCTTGGCTTCGGCTACGGTAAACACCTCAATCGTGGTTTGCGTACCGCGCAAGGTGATTTCCCCAAGCGAAAGCGTTTGGTGTTGCACCAGGCGGGCATTGGCCGCTGCGCCAATCACCAACCGGGTTGGCAAGTCGCGGGCAGCGGCCTCCAGACGGGATGCAAAATTGATGCAGTCGCCGACAGCGGTATAAGTGCTGCGGAAAGGGGTTCCCAGATCGCCCACCAGCGCGCGGCCACTCTCAATCCCGATACGCACGCGCACTGGCGCAAACTCGAGCGCCTGACGGCGGGTATTGAACATATCGACCTCTGCCAGAATATCCAGTGCCGCGCTCACCGCACGGTCTGCCTGATCCGGACAATTCAGTGGCGCACCCCAAAAGGCGACCAGTCCATCACCTGTGTATTTGTCCAGCGTGCCATGGCAAGCCAGTACCGGGCGCGTCAGGCAGTCCAGAAAACCCTTGGTCAATGTGGCAGCATCCACCAGGGACAATGATGAAGTTGCATGGGTATATCTCTCCATGTCGGCAATCAGCACGGTCACTTCACGCAACGTCGGTTCGAGGCTGTGCTGAATATCCAGCCGCACAATCTCATCAAGCACCGGCTGCGCCACATAGTGCGCAAGCATATCCAGCAAGCGGCGGCTTTTGCGCTGGGCTTGCCACCACTCGTTTGGGATAGCCACCAGCAGCAGAAAAAAATATGCCCACAGGGGTCCCGTTATCGACCATTCAACCTGATGCGCAACCCCGGCAAAAGCCAGCACCAGCCAGCAAATGACAAAACCGATCAAGAGCAGAAGCCCTTCCCATGCCGCAAGCCGGGCGATGAATAGCACCGCCAGGGTGATGCTCAGCGCACACCAGGCCAGCAGCCAGCCACGCCCTGACTGAGGCGGATTAAGCCGCCCCTCGGCCAGGTCCAGCAAACCGGAAAGGCTGGCCGCATGTACCATGACGCCGCTACTCAACGGCGTCAGTGGCGTACTCACCCGATCGCCCAGCCCAAGCGCAGATGAACCCACCAGGACAAAGCGCCCGGCGACCAGCGGGCGTGGTGCGTTGGCCTTCAGGATGTCGGCTACCCCAATCACCGTATAGGCAGACAAGGCATGGGTATAGGGCACACGCCAAAGCCCCTGGATGCTCTCGGAAAGTGCAGCAGCGCCAGTCGCACAAGACAGCAATGCACTGGCAAAGTGGGGATAATCCCGCCCTGCATAGCGTGTGCGCAATGGCGTGTGGCGCAAAATGCCATCGGCATCCGGCGCATAGCCGATGTTGCCAACGCAGCGCGCATCCGCAAACCCGGCATGGTTGGCTATAAACCCGTAGGCAGGCACGCCGTCAAGACTTGGCTGCCGGTCTTCGCCGCCTGCTAACCTGCCCTGCAAAATGGCCTGGCTGCGCGGCGTGTAGTCAAATATCTGCGCCAGGGTCAGCGGTGCATGGCGCGCCAGCGAAGCCAGCCGGGCGTCTCCCTGCGCATTGCCAGGTTCGGTAAATACAATATCCAGGCCCACCGCCCGGGCGGCATAAGGGCCAAGCAGGATTTCCACCAGATCAGCCACCCGCTGGCGTGGCCAGGGCCAGGGGCCGATCTCGCGCAACGCGGCCTCATTGATATCGATCACGACGAGCCGGTCCTCCGGACGTTGATCTGCCGTCAGCCGCACAAAACTGTCGCGCAGGGCCTCATCCAGCCGCACGGTAAAAGCCGGCCGCTGCCATTCCACAAACAATGCCAGCGCACAAGCCAATAAGCCGATGCCGATGCGAACGATCAACAGGGTCGGGAAACGGCCTACCACGCCAGCGCCCTCTGCAACCCATGGCAATGGCGGCAGCCATGGTCGAGGCGGGCGATACCGGGCATGCCGTTTTCATACTCTGCCATCTGCGTGCAGGTCAAAAGGATGACGTTGCCCTTCATTTGCCACCCTTCATTTGCCACCCTTCATTTGCCACCCTCCCAGACCCACGACAGCACGACATAATTACTCTTGTAACGGTAAATAGGGACTGTATCCGCGTTGTCAGAACGCTGCAGCTCAAGCCTGAGCAAGCTGCTCCCGTTCAGCCGCCTATCGGCAGCCACGGAAATGGATTGCTGACGTTGTTTCCTGACCATCGCAAGTAATGGCGGGGCATATGGCTCCTCGCCCTTGAGCCACTTGCCTACCCACCCGGCATGAAAATTCCATGCATGGGAATACCCGTAGAAAAACTCGGCGCCAAAAACTTCCCCCATGCGGTCTCCGCCGGGTCGATTATCCAGGGCCTGGTCGATCATCCAGCCTGCCGAAAAACGTGCGTTCAGCTTGTCCGAAATTTGCCGGTGACAGGGGATCAGGAAAGTCGCTTCCAGGTTATCGAGTCCCACACGGGTAGGGTAATGGGCATATGCCACACGCATGTCAAAGCCGAAGGGGCAATCTGCCTGATGGGTGGCAGGAACTATCTGGACACTTCCCGACAACGCCTCGTAATACAAGGCATTGCCTAAAGTTCTCATGGTCGCGTTGGTATCGGTGGACACCAACCAGTCGCGGACTGGAAAGACGTGCATGTGGCCAGCGGAAAACCCGGCCAGGTCAAAACTGGATGCCGACGGATATTTCTGGGTCAGCAAAGTGCCATAGACCAGATTATTGCTATCCAGCACGTGACTGACATAGGCGCTCAAGCTGAAAAACGGGCTGGCTTTTGGCAAGAAGTCGTCAGTCAGCTCCAGCGTCAAACCCGAACTCAGCGGGAATGATCTGACCAGGCTGCCCTGGTTAACATTGGAATCGCGCCCCAGCGCCACGGCCACTCCCCATTTGGTCCTGTGCTGGCTGACAGAACAATCCTGCTGCTGGAGTTTACGGATCAAGTCCATGATCCGTGGCGGTGGCGAAAACTCTGCCTCCAGCGTCAGCAATAGTTCATCAACCCGGTTTTTTTGTCCTGCGCGGCAATACAGATAAGCCAGGTCAAGCAGCGCGCCCGCATGATTTTTATCCCGCAGGCGCAATGCCTCCAATTGCTCGATGGCCAGCGGAAAATCACCCCTGCGCAGCGACTCCTGAGCTTGTTCATAAGCGGCATCGCTGTCCACTGGCTGCTGCGCCCAAACCAGTGGGCTGTTCAATATCCAAAATAGACTGAAACCCGCAATGCATATTCTGGCCCAACGCGCTGCTGCTTTCGTCATCGCACCCAATGCGTTGCGCCATACGCCGTGATGCCTGGCGTGACCGGCTGATGAAACAGAAAGCCCGCCTCGCTGGCATTGCTTCCAGCCAGTACGCCGCTCACTGACGCAT
>WOZN01000107.1 GCA_011620245.1 Acidovorax sp. | reverse complement strand
GCATCGATTTCATTGGACTTGTCGAAGACCGCATCTACACCGAGCTGCGCGCAGCGCATGCGCACGTCGGGGGTGGCGTAGTTGCTCAGCACCACCATTTTCTGGTCCGGCTGGCGTGTGCGGCATGCCGCCAGCACGCCAAGGCCGCTGCCCTGGCGAAGAAACAGATCCACGATCGCCAGATCCCATTGCCCGCTGTGGGTGGTCAGCCATTCTTTGCCCTCGTCTTCGGTGGCGCTGGCACCGACCGCCTCGACGCATGCGAGTTCTTCCAGCGTGCCGATCAGATTTTCCCGGATCGTGGCGTTGTCTTCAACAATATAGGTACGGAGTTTCACAGCCTGGTCCATGGGATGTGACCGGTGCAGGGTTGCGAGGGTCTGGCCTTTAATCTAACGGGGTTGACGGAGAAGTTCTGCCAGCCGTCACATGCTTGGACTGTAGGACAGCGCTTACCTGGACGCCGAACACACCGGGCAGTCCGGGCGCCGGTTCAGATGCATGGTGCTCCATTCCATGGCCCGACCATCGAGCATGAGCAGGCGGCCCGCCAGCGAGCGCCCCGCGCCAGACAGCAGCTTCAGCGCCTCGGCGGCCTGCATGGCGCCCACCACCCCCACAAGCGGTGCAAACACCCCCATGGTCGAGCATTGCACTTCTTCGAATGCGGCGTCGGGTGGGAACACGCAGGCATAGCAGGGCGAGGCTGCATCGCGCGGGTCCACCACGGTGATCTGCCCGTCAAAGCGGATCACGGCCCCGGCCACGAGCGGCTTGCCATGCCGCACGCAGGCCGCATTCACGGCATGGCGCGTGGCGTAGTTGTCGCTGCAGTCCAGCACCACGGTGGCCTGGGGCACCAGCGTGTCGAGCAGGGCAGCATCGGCGCGTGCCTGCAAGGCGGTGACCTGAACCTCCGGGTTGATCGCCGTGATGGCCTGCGCGGCCGAGGCTACCTTGGGCTGCCCCACACGGGCGGTGGTGTGGGCAATCTGGCGCTGCAGATTGGTCAGGTCCACCACGTCGTCATCGACCAGCGTGATATGCCCGACACCGGCCGATCCCAGAAACAGTGCGGCCGCCGAGCCCAGGCCACCCGCACCGATGACCAGCGCATGGCTGGCCAGAATGCGTTCCTGCCCTTCGATGCCCACTTCATCGAGCAGGATGTGGCGGGAGTAGCGCAGGAGTTGGTCGTCGGTCATGGTGAATGGGAGGGCGTGGCACGTGAAAAAGGCCGGGCTCCGCAGGGAAGCCCGGCCTCGGTGGGAGCAGAACTGTCTCAGTTCTCTTTCTTTTCTTCTTTCTTTTCTTCCTTGCGCTCGGTCAGCGTCTTGCTGACCAGCACGGGGCGGCCCTTCAACTGGTTCAAGGCCTGCGTCAACTGGAAGTCCTTGTCGGAGCCGAATTCGGGTATCTTGCGCTCCGCCACGGGCTTTTTGGCTTCTTCCTCCATGCGCTTGCGGGCTTCTTCGCGGGCTTCTTCGCGGGCTTTTTCCCGACCTTCATCCTTTGGTTCCTCGCCCTGGCCGCTGCCCAGGTGCTTGTCGAGGTCGGCTTCGCGCATGCGCAGCGCAGCAAACAGGTTGCCTTCTTCCGACTCGTCGATCATCACGTCGGGCACGATGCCCTTGGCCTGGATCGATTTGCCGCTCGGTGTGTAGTAGCGGGCCGTGGTGAGTTTGAGGCCGGTGTCCGGACCCAGGGGGCGCACGGTCTGCACCGAACCCTTGCCGAAGGTCTGGCTGCCCATGATGGTGGCGCGCTTGTGGTCCTGCAGCGCGCCGGCCACGATCTCGCTGGCCGAGGCAGAGCCCTCGTTGACCAGCACGACCAGGGGCACCGTCTTGAGCGCTGCGGGCAGCCGCCTGAGCGGGTCGCCGCTGCCGCGGCGCTGGTAGAACTCGGGTGCGGCCTTGTAGGTGGCCTTGCTCTCGGCCAGTTGGCCGTCGGTGCTGACCACGGTGACGTTTTCCGGCAGGAACGCCGCCGAGATGGCGACGGCCGCATCGAGCAGGCCACCGGGGTCGTTGCGCAGGTCGAGCACCAAGCCCTTGAGATGGGGGTCCTGCTTGTAGATTTCTTCGACCTTGCGCACGAAGTCATCCACGGTGCGTTCCTGGAACTGCGACAGCCGCACCCAGCCGTAGCCCGGCTCGATGAGCTTGCCCTTGACCGACTGGGCCTTGATTTCTTCGCGCGTGATGGTGACGGAGAAGGTCCGGCTTTCCTCCTTGCGCAAGATGGTGAGCGTGACCTTCGTGTTGGGCTCGCCGCGCATCTTCTTGACGGCGTCGTTGAGCGACAGGCCCTTGACGGCGGTTTCGTCGATCTTGGTGATCAGGTCGTTGGTCTTGAGTCCGGCGCGAAAGGCGGGAGAGTCTTCGATGGGCGAGACGATCTTGATCAGGCCGTCTTCCTGCGTGATCTCGATGCCCACGCCTACAAAGCGGCCCGTTGTGCCTTCGCGGAATTCCTTGAACGAATTCTTGTCGAAATATTGGGAATGCGGGTCGAGGCCGGCCACCATGCCGGTGATGGCGTCGGTGATGAGCTTCTTGTCATCCACCGGTTCGACATAGTCGGTTTTGATCAGGCCAAAGACAGCGGAAAGCTGCTGGATCTCTTCCAGCGGAAGAGGCGCCATGGCGCCGCGCGCCACTGTCTGCAGGGACACCGTGGTCAGCGCTCCTGCCAGCACGCCAATCGATACCCACCCTGCAATTTTGAGTTTGTGGCCCATAGAAAACCTTTATCGCTTCAATTCAATAATTCAATATATACCTTGGAAGGGCCGCGCCCGCTGCGGTTCCGCGCGGGCGCATACTTTCGCAGGATTTCTCGGGTTTGGTTCCGGCTTTACACCGGCTTCACATCCGTTTCAGGCCTTGCCCTGCAATGCCACGGCGGCTGCGGCCCTGGCTGCAGCCTCGGCATCGCCCAGATAGTAGTGGCGGATGGGCTTGAGATCGTCGTCCAGCTCATATACCAGTGGAATGCCATTGGGAATGTTCAACTCCACGATGTCGTGGTCGGAGATGTTGTCCAGGTATTTCACCAGCGCCCGGATCGAGTTGCCGTGCGCGGCAACCACCACCTGCTGGCCCGAGCGGATGGCGGGGGCCATGGTGTCGTTCCAGAACGGCAGCACGCGCGCTACGGTGTCCTTGAGGCATTCGGTCAGGGGAATGTCCTGCGGGTTCATGCCGGCATAGCGCCGGTCGCTGCGCTCGCAGCGCGGGTCGGTGGCTTGCAGGGCCGGCGGCGGCGTGTCATAGCTGCGGCGCCACACCAGCACCTGCGCGTCGCCATATTGCTTGGCCGTCTCGCCCTTGTTCAGGCCCTGCAGCGCGCCGTAGTGGCGCTCGTTCAGGCGCCAGCTTTTTTGCACGGGCAGCCAGGCGCGGTCCATTTCGTCGAGGCAGTACCACAGGGTGTGGATGGCGCGCTTGAGCACGCTGGTGTAGGCGATGTCGAACTCGTAGCCCTCTGCCTTGAGCAACTTGCCTGCGGACATGGCCTGCGACACCCCGGTGGGCGTGAGGTCGACGTCGGTCCAGCCGGTGAAGCGGTTTTCAAGGTTCCAGGTGGATTCGCCGTGGCGGATCAGAACGAGTTTGTGCATGGTGTCCCTAGGGAAAACGGGTCAAAACCATACATTTTAGAATTGTGCGGTTTGCCAACCCAAGGACTCTTTGTGAAATTCGTTATCGACAACTGGTATTTGATCCTCTTGGCAGTCGCCTCGGGCGGCATGTTGCTGTGGCCGCTGCTCAAAAGCGCTGGTGGTGGCTCGCTCACGCCGGCGCGTGCCGTGCAGCTCATCAACCGCGAGAAAGCCGTGGTCATCGATGTGTGTGAGACCGAAGAGTTTGCCGCCGGCCATGTGGGCGGCGCCAAGAACGTGCCGCTGGGCCAGCTCGAAGAGCGCCTGCCCACGCTGGTGAAGAACAAGGCCCTGCCGCTGGTGCTGGTATGCGCCAGTGGCGCCCGCGCCAACCGCGCCGTGGCCATCGCCAAAAAGCTGGGCTACGACAACGCCCAGGCCATGGCCGGCGGCCTCAAGGCCTGGCGCGAGGCCAGCCTGCC
>WOZN01000364.1:3690-4110 GCA_011620245.1 Acidovorax sp. | reverse complement strand
ACCTACGGCGGCGCCTGCCCGCACGGCGGCGGCGCGTTCAGCGGCAAGGACCCGACCAAGGTCGACCGCTCGGCCGCCTACGCCGCGCGCTACGTGGCCAAGAACATCGTGGCCGCCGGCCTGGCCCGCCAGTGCCAGATCCAGGTGGCCTACGCGATCGGCGTGGCCGACCCCATGAACATCACGGTGTACACCGAAGGCACGGGCGTGATTTCGGACGAGCGCATTGCCGCGCTGGTGAAGGAGCATTTCGACCTGCGCCCCAAGGGCATCATCCAGATGCTGGACCTGCTGCGCCCCATCTATGAAAAGACCGCCGCCTACGGCCACTTCGGCCGCGAAGAACCCGAGTTCAGCTGGGAAAAGACAGACAAGGCAGCAGCACTGCGTGCTGCTGCGGGCCTGTAAAGGCCCCGAGCG
>WOZN01000364.1:0-3590 GCA_011620245.1 Acidovorax sp. | reverse complement strand
GCGCAGGCTCATATCGCGCAGCGATGTGAAGGCCTGCAAGGCCGGCCGAAGCCAAAGGACAGACAAGGCAGCAGCACTGCGTGCTGCTGCGGGCCTGTAAAGGCCCCGAGCGAAGCGAGCCAGGTTGGCTTTCGGCGCAGGCTCATATCGCGCAGCGATGTGAAGGCCTGCAAGGCCGGCCGAAGCCAAGGGGCAGACTAGGCAGCAGCATTGCTTTCGGTGTCCATTTCGGGCGCACCTTCAGCGCAGCATACGCACCGGCATGGCGGCGCCCCGCTGCATCCGCAGCGCTCCATCTCCTTTCCCCGTGCAGGCGCTATCACAACAGGAGCTGCCGGCGCCTGTATATTGGGCACCCGTGGCAAGAAAATGCGGACAACCAAGACAGGTTCAGCGCAAGGCGCTATTGTTTTTGATGCAGGCCGATCTACCCTTGCACCCGAACAGACCGGAGACACATGTACGACACCATCATCTACATCGGGCGTTTTGAACCCGTCCACAACGGCCACATGGCCTTGCTGCAGCGCGCGCTCGACAACGCCCGCAGCGTGATCGTGGTGATGGGTTCGGCCTGGCAGGCTCGCTCGCCCAAGAACCCCTTCACCTGCCACGAGCGCGCCGGCATGATGCTGGACGCCCTGACCGAGGCCGACCGGGCCCGCGTGCAGGTGCTGCCGATGCGCGACTACTACAACGAGGCCGTGTGGGTGCAGGCCGTGCGCAGGGGCGTGGCCCGGATCGCGCCGGCGGATGCCCGCATGGGTCTGGTGGGCCATTTCAAGGATGCGACCAGCAGCTATCTGAGTGCCTTCTCTGGCTGGGAGCTGATCAACGTGGAACGCCAGGGCCGCATTGATGCAACGGCCATCCGCGATGCCTACTTCGGCGCCACGCCCGGCACCGTGGGGGCCCGCCTGAACGAGCTGGCCAGCCAGATGCCCAAGAGCACCCTGGGCTTTCTGGAGCGCTTTGCACAGACCCCCCTTTACCCCGCGCTGCAGGAAGAGTGGCGCATGCTGCGCAGCTACCGCCAGGCCTGGTCCACAGCCCCCTACCCGCCGGTGTTCGTCACGGTGGATGCCGTGTTGTGCTGCCAGAACCATGTGCTGCTGATCCGCCGCGCCCGCGCGCCGGGCAAGGGGCAGCGGGCAGTGCCCGGGGGGTTTATCGAGCAGCGCGAAACCCTGTGGCAGTCATGCCTGCGCGAGTTGGCTGAAGAAACCCATTGCAAACTTCCCGAAGCCCGCATGCGCGCGGCCCTGCAGTCGATAGCAGTGTTCGACCACCCGGACCGCAGCCAGCGCGGGCGCACGATCACGCATGCGCACCATTTCGACCTGGGCAATGCGCCGTTTCCGGCGGTGCGGGCCGATGACGATGCCATGCAGGTGGAATGGGTCGAGGTGGAAAAGCTGGCCGCGATGGAGGAGGAGTTCTTTGAGGACCACTTTCACATGCTGGACCATTTTCTGGTGCTCACTACTCCACCGTGACCGACTTGGCCAGGTTTCTGGGTTTGTGCCGCCGCATAACTTCGCTGCGCGAAGTAAGCAACCGTCCAAACTGCGTAATTTGAGCGCTGCGCGCGGCGGCTGCGCCGCCCCAAGAGCGCAACGGTCATTCGACCGTCACGCTCTTGGCCAAATTACGCGGTTTGTCCACGTCCGTCCCCAGCGCGCAGGCCGTGTGGTACGCCAGCAATTGCAGCGGCACCACGTGCAGCAGCGGGCTCAGAGGCCCGTAATGCTCGGGCATGCGGATCACGTGGATGCCTTCGCTGCTTTCGATGTGCGTGTCTGCATCCGCCAGCACATACAGCACGCCGCCGCGCGCACGCACTTCCTGCATGTTGCTCTTGAGCTTTTCCAGCAGCGCGTCGTTGGGCGCCACGGTCACCACGGGCATGGCGCTGGTCACCAGGGCCAGGGGGCCGTGCTTGAGCTCGCCCGCCGGGTAGGCCTCGGCGTGGATGTAGCTGATTTCCTTGAGCTTGAGGGCGCCTTCGAGCGCGATGGGGTAATGCAGGCCACGGCCCAGGAACAGCGCGTTGTGCTTGCGCGCAAAGTCTTCGGCCCAGCTGATGACCTGGGGTTCGAGCGCCAGCACGGACTGCAGGGCCACGGGCAGGTGGCGCATGGCCTTGAGGTGGGCGGCCTCCTGCTCCTCACTCAAGCGGCCTTTGGACTGGGCCAGCGCCAGCGTCAGTAAAAACAGGCCCGCCAGCTGCGTGGTGAAGGCCTTGGTGCTGGCCACGCCGATCTCGACACCCGCGCGCGTGATGTAGGCCAGCTTGCATTCGCGCACCATGGCGCTGGTGGCCACATTGCAGATGGTCAGCGTGTGCTGCATGCCCAGACTTTGGGCGTGGCGCAGCGCAGCCAGGGTGTCGGCCGTTTCGCCGGACTGGCTGATGGTGACCACCAGGGTGCGCGGATTGGGCACGCTGGTGCGGTAGCGGTATTCGCTGGCCACTTCCACCTGCGTGGGGATGCCGGCGATTTCCTCCAGCCAGTATTTGGCCACGCAGCCGCTGTAATAGCTGGTGCCACAGGCCAGGATGAGCAAGCTGTCGATCTCCTTGAACACGCGCCAGGCGGCGGCACCCGACTCTCCATGCAGGCCCGCACCGTCAAACAGCTCGGGCACGATGCCCGCGACACCTTCGAGCGTGTCGGCGATGGCGCGCGGCTGCTCGAAGATCTCTTTTTGCATGTAGTGGCGGTACGGCCCCAGTTCGGCCGCGCCGCTGTGCGCCTGCACGGTGCGCACGGGGCGCTGCGCAGGGGTCAGCGCTGCGCCGTCCTTGCCAATGATCCAGTAGCGGCCCAGTTGCAGGTCCGCCAGGTCGCCTTCTTCCAGGTACACGATCTGGTCCGTCACGCCGGCCAGTGCCATGGCGTCGCTGGCCAGAAAATGCTCGCGGGGCGCCGAAGCCCCTTCGGCAGCATCCTTGCCCACGCCCAGGATGAGGGGCGAGCCCGCACGCGCGCCCACCACGCGGTGGGGTTCGTCCTTGTGCATCACGGCAATGGCGTAGGCGCCATGCAGTTCGGCGATGGCGGCCCGCACGGCGTCGAACAGGTCGCCGCTGTAGTGGCTGTCCACCAGGTGCGCAATGACTTCGGTGTCGGTCTGGCTCACAAACACATAGCCGCGTGCCTGCAGGGTGGCACGCAGTTCTTCGTGGTTTTCGATGATGCCGTTGTGCACCAGGGCCACGCGGCCCTGCCGGGCTGCATCGCTTTCGGCGTGCTGGCCCGCTGCTGTGGCGTCACCGCCCGTGCCGTGGCTGAAATGGGGGTGCGCGTTGTGCACGGCGGGCGCACCGTGGGTGGCCCAGCGGGTATGGGCAATGCCGGTGGCGCCCTCGATGTGGTCGGTGGCCACCTGCTCCAGCAACTCGGCCACACGGGCGGTGCTGCGGGCGCGCTGCAGCCCAGCGGGGCGCGTGGCATCCAGACTAGAGGCATGCACGGCCAAGCCGCAGGAGTCATAGCCCCGGTATTCGAGCCGCTGCAGGCCCTGCACGAGGATGGGAACGATGTTGCGCGTGGAGACCGCGCCGACGATGCCGCACATGGTGGTTG
>WOZN01000382.1 GCA_011620245.1 Acidovorax sp. | reverse complement strand
GCAAACCGGCACGGCCATTGGCGACGAGCCGTTTGATCCATGCCGCCGCTTCGTGGATGATGGTCAGCAATATCTTGTTCTGGCCGGCATGACGGGTCATGCGGCCCACCGCGCTGAGCCATTTGGGTCGGCTCGTGACGGCCTCCAGCCGGGTCTTCGGATGAGCCAGCCTGAGAAATCCCTGTTTGCCGTGCTGCTGCGCTCGCCGTGGTGGATCAGCTTTGCGGTGGCGGGCGTCATCACGCTGGCATCGGGCGCGCTGCTGCCCAAGGAATCATGACTTACGCAAAACAGGCCCAGGCAAGGCGCCTGCCACAAAGGCAGGTACCGTTTTGTGGCATCCTTATTTGAGAACGTGTTCACGGTCTTGCAGGGGCCGCGCAGCGCCTAAAATTGCGGGTTCCGCCCGAGAAAGCCGCTATTCATGACGCCATCCGCCCGCAAACTCTTCGTCACCACCGCCCTGCCCTACGCCAACGGCAACTTCCACATCGGCCACATCATGGAATATATCCAGGCCGACATCTGGGTGCGCACGCAGCGGCTGCTGGGCAACGAGGTGAACTTTGTCTGCGCCGACGACACCCACGGC
Organism: Acidovorax sp.; assembly: GCA_011620245.1. Taxonomy (GTDB): domain Bacteria; phylum Pseudomonadota; class Gammaproteobacteria; order Burkholderiales; family Burkholderiaceae_C; genus Acidovorax. Next base: position 3,533 of record WOZN01000382.1, on the reverse strand, counting down.
GCGCCCATCATGATCGCCGCCGAAAAGGCCGGCAAGACGCCCCAGCAGTTCGTGGCCGACATCGCCGCCGGGCGCAAGCAGTACCTCGATGGCTTCCATATCCAGTTCGACAACTGGTACAGCACCGACGCGCCCGAAAACCACCAGCTCGCGCAGGACATTTACCGTGACCTCAAGGCCAACGGCCTGATCGAGACGCGCACCATCGAGCAGTTCTTCGACCCCGAGAAGGCCATGTTCCTGCCCGACCGCTTCATCAAGGGCGAATGCCCCAAATGCCACGCCAAGGACCAGTACGGCGACAACTGCGAAGTCTGCGGTGCCGTGTATGCGCCCACCGACCTCATCAACCCCTATTCGGCGCTGTCGGGCGCCAAGCCGGTGCTCAAAAGTTCGGAGCATTTCTTCTTCAAGCTGTCCGACCCGCGCTGCGTGGCGTTTCTGGAAGACTGGACGCAAAGCGGCCGCCTGCAGCCCGAAGTGGCCAACAAGGTGCGCGAATGGTTCACCGTGCGCACCAACCCCGATGGCACGACCAGCGAAGGCCTGGACGACTGGGACATCAGCCGCGACGCACCCTACTTCGGCATCGAAATCCCCGACGCGCCGGGCAAATATTTCTACGTGTGGCTCGACGCCCCCATCGGCTACCTGGCCTCTTTGAAGAACCTGCTGGACAAGCGTGGCGAGGATTACGACGCCTACATGGCCGACCCGCGGCTGGAGCAGTACCACTTCATCGGCAAGGACATCATCACCTTCCACACCCTGTTCTGGCCCGCCACGCTCAAGTTCAGCGGCCGCAAGGTGCCCGACTCGGTGTTCGTGCACGGATTCCTCACGGTGAACAACGGCGAGAAGATGAGCAAGAGCCGGGGCACCGGCCTGGACCCGCTCAAGTACCTGGGCATCGGCATGAACGCCGAATGGCTGCGCTACTACCTGGCCACCAAGCTCAGCAGCCGCAACGAGGACATCGACTTCAACGCCGATGACTTCATGGCCCGTGTCAACAGCGACTTGATCGGCAAATACATCAACATCGCCAGCCGGGCGGCGGGCTTTATCAGCAAGCGCTTCGGCGGCCAACTCGGCGAGGTCTCGGCCGACGGCGACGCGCTGCTGGAGCACCTGCGCACCGTGGCGCCGTCCATCATCGAGCTGCTGGCCGAGCGCGAATATGGCAAGGCCCTGCGCGAGACCATGCTGCTGGCCGACCGCGTGAACGCCTACGTGGACCAGAACAAGCCCTGGGAGCTGGCCAAACAGGACGGCATGGAAGGCCGGCTGCAGGACGTGTGCACCACCTGCATCGAGGCGTTTCGCCTGCTCACCATCTTGCTCAAGCCCGTGCTGCCGGCGCTGGCCGCGCAGGTCGAGGCTTTCCTGAAGGTGCCGCCCTTCACTTTTGCCGACGCCGCCACCATGCTCGGCCAGGGCCATGTGATCGGCGAATACAAGCACCTGATGCAGCGCGTCGATGCCAAACAGCTCGAAGCATTGTTTGAGCCTCCAGCCCAGGCAGAGCAATGGCAGGCAGCTACCGAAACAATAGCACCAGGCGGCGAGAAACTGGCGCCCACCATCACCATCGACGACTTCGCCAAGATTGACCTGCGCATTGCGCTGATCGTGGACTGCGAGGCGGTGGAGGGCTCGACCAAGCTGCTGCGCCTGACGCTGGACATGGGCGAAGGCACTGACCCGCAGGGGAATCCCATCACCCGCAACGTCTTCAGCGGCATCGCCAGCGCCTACCAGCCCGCCGACCTGATCGGCAAGCACACGGTGATGGTGGCCAACCTGGCGCCGCGCAAGATGAAATTCGGCGTGAGCGAGGGCATGGTGCTGGCTGCGAGCCATGGCGACGAGAAGGCGAACCCGGGTATTTATTTGCTGAGCCCGTGGCCGGGTGCGACGCCGGGGATGCGGGTGCGCTGAGTTCCGGTTTTCAAGGTTTTTTTGGCTTTAGCGCTTTCTGGGATTGCGCTGGCAGCTATTTTTTTTGAGTTTTTTGCTGGTTTATTGAGGGCGGAGGCCGGGTTTCGGCCCGGCGGCCGACTCACTTTCTTTCGCTTCGCCGAAAGAAAGTAAGCAAAGAAAGGGCGACCCTGCTGTCTGCGACCCCTGCGGGGCAAACCTGCGTCGGGGCGCTTGCGGGGTGCGCCGCATAACTCACTACGCGCTGGCGCGCTCCGTTCGGACAAATGCGGCGAGTCAGACAACGAAGCATGCGCGCTCCGACGCGCATGCCACCCCGCAAGCGCCCCGCCGCAGGCGCAGCCAGAAGGGGGGAGCCCAACACGGGCCATCGCTGCGCTCGGCCCGCAACGCGCAGGCGCTGCGCGCCGCGAACGCCAGGCCGAGCGCAGCGATGGCCCGTGTGGCTGTTTGGCTGCTTCCCTTCTGTATGCGCCTGGGGCGCGCAGGAAGCGGGGTGGCGCGGGTGTGCCGAAGGACACACCCACGCTTCGTGAACTGACTCGCCGTGGTTGTTTGAGCGGCGCGCGCAGCGCAAAGCGAGTTCCACGGCGCACCCCGCTTCTGAGCACCCCAGGTTGCCCGGAGCGCAGCGCAGGGACGCAGACAGCAGGGTCGCCTTTCTTTTGGGTACTTTTCTTTGGCGAAGCAAAGAAAAGTGCCTCGCCCGCCGGGGCGAGACCCGGCCTCCGCCCTCAGTCAAGTCAAGCCAAGTCAAGCCAAGCCAAGCCAAACCTCACAAAACACCAAAGCACATCACCACCACCAAACCAGCCACCAAACCAGCCCCCCGCACGACGCTCCCCCCGCCTGTTTTACGGCACACTTGCACCCATGACCGTTTCGCATCCCTTCGATCAAGCCACACAGCTACACGCCGAAATCCCCGGCCAGTACCAGGGCCAAACCCACCCCGGCTACTGGAACATGGTGGGCCCCTTTGGCGGCATCACCGCAGCGACAATGCTGCAGGCCGTTTTGCTGCATCCCGCGCGGCTGGGCGACCCGCTGTCGCTCACCGTCAATTACGCCGGCGCCCTGGCTGCGGGGCCGTTCACGGTGCAGGCCACGCCGGTGCGCACCAACCGCTCCACCCAGCACTGGACGCTGTCGATCCTGCAGGCCGACGCCGAGGGGGCCCAGGTGGTCACCACCACCGCCACCGCGGTGACGGCCGTGCGCCGCGAGACCTGGAGCGCGGGCGATATGCCCATGCCCGGCGTGCCGCGGCCGGCAGACCTGCCCGCCATTCCCCCGGGCTTTGGTTCGGAGTGGCTCAGCCGCTATGAGATGCGGCCCGTGACCGGAACGCTGCCGCGCGACTGGGACGGCAGCGAAGACCACAGCCTGACCCAGCTGTGGATGCGCGATGCGCCCCCGCGCCCGCTCGACTTTTGCGCGCTGGCGGCGCTGGCCGATGTGTTCTTTCCCCGCGTCTGGTTGCGCCGCGCGCACCGGGTGCCGGCGGGCACCGTGTCCATCACGGTGTACTTTCATGCCAGCGCGGCCCAGTTGCAGGAGACGGGCATGGGCTACCTGCTGGGCCAGGCGCG
>WOZN01000042.1 GCA_011620245.1 Acidovorax sp. | reverse complement strand
ACGGACACAGCCCCACGCTGGCCGACCATGGCGCGGGCAAGTCCTACCTGGGCTTCATCCTGTACGACCTGTACTTCAAGGCACTGGGGCGCGGCCATATCTATGGCATCGAGTGGCGCGCCGAGCTGGTCGAAAAATCGCGCGCCCTGGCCGAGCGACTGGGGTTCGGGCGCATGTCGTTCCTGAACCTGTCGGTGGCCGAATCCACCGACGCAGCCGGGCTGCCCGAGCGCATCGACATGGTGACCGCGCTGCACGCCTGCGACACCGCCACCGACGATGCCATTGCCTTCGGCCTGCAAAAGCAGGCGCGGGCCATGGTCATCGTGCCCTGCTGCCAGGCCGAAGTGGCGGCCTGCCTGCGCCAGGGCAAGGCGCTGCAACTGGCGCGCACACCGCTGGCCGAGCTGTGGCGCCACCCGCTGCACACCCGTGAGCTGGGCAGCCAGGTGACCAACGTGCTGCGCTGCCTGCACCTGGAGGCCAGCGGCTACCAGGTCACCGTGACCGAGCTGGTGGGCTGGGAGCACAGCATGAAGAACGAGCTCATCATCGCCCGCTACACCGGCCAGAAAAAGCGCAGCGCCCAGGAGCGGCTGCGCGCCATCCTGCGGGAGTTTGGCCTGGAGCAGGCGCTGGGTGCACGGTTTGGGCTGCCGGCTGACATTTGAGGCGCACGAAGACGCTGTTTCACGCTTGAGGTCCGGCCGCCCGGAATCGCGGCAGCGACACACCGCCACCGACGGGCTCGCAAACCAGCTCGACAGCCATGTCGAAGGTGACCGCCATGGGATCTGGACCGACAAAGGCACTGATCATCCGCGGACCTTCTTCGAGTTCGACCAGCAGCACGGCATAGGGCGTGTCCTGCTTGAAGGCCGGGCCGGGCGCCCGGTGCACCACGCTGAACGAATGCACCTTGGCGCGACCGCTGGCGGCGCGGTGCTCAAGGTGCTCGCTACCGCACTCACGGCAGATTGCCTGCTGGTAGAACTGCACATGGCCGCACGCTGGGCAGTGCTGCAGCAGCAGCTTGCCCTCCTGAATGCCGCGCCAATAGATTTCTGAATCCGCATCCGGCATTGGCTGCGGCTTGAGGTGGGCGTCTTTTGGGTTGATCACAGTGTGGCCTCCGTTCCGAGGATGGTGGTGGCGTTGGTCGCAAAGCCCGCGCCCAGGCTGTGCACCAGGCCGAGTTCAGCGCCCGCGACCTGGCGCGCGCCGCAGCTTCCGCGCAGCTGGTTGACGACCTCGTAGAAATGAAACAGCGAGCCCGGCATGCCCGAGTGCGCAAACGACAGCAGGCCGCCATGGGTGTTGCAGGGGATGGCGCCGCCATAGGTGATCTGCCCGTCCTCGACGAAGCGCCCACCTTCGCCCTTGGGGCAGAAGCCGAGGTCCTCCAGCATCATGATCACCGTGCCGGTGAAGCAGTCATAGACCCCGGCCACGTCGATGTCCTTCGGCCCGCAGCCGGCCATGGCGTAGGCCCTGGCACTCGACTGCACCGCGCCCGTGGTGGTCAGCGAGGGCATCAGGAAGATGTGCTCATGCGTATAGCATTCGCCGCCGCCGAGGATGTAGATGGGCTTGGCAATTCCCAGCGCCCTGGCGCGCTCGGCCGAGGTGACGATGAAAGCTGCTGCGCCGTCGGAGATGAGCGAGCAGTCGAGCTTGTGGTAGGGCGTTGTCACCCAGCCGGAATTCAGCACGTCATCGACGCTCAGCGGATCGGTCATCTGCGCCCCTGGCGTGCGGCGTGCATGTTCGCGGTGGATCACCGCCACCTTGGCAAACTGCTCGGAGGTGGTGCCGAAATCTTTCATGTGCCGATGCGCGGTCATGGCGAAGGTGTTGGCCACGGGAATGCCGAAGGGCATTTCGTATTGCTGGTCCCGGCTTTCAGTCATCGAGCGCAAGGCAAGGTCGGGCGACAGGCCGGTGAGCAGACTGTCGCCGCCCACCACCAGCACGGTCTCGGCCAGGCCGCCGGCAATGGCGGCGGCGGCGATGTTGAACATGGTGGCCGCCGTGGCGCCGGAGACCTGCAGCGTGTTGGAAAACGTGGGCTGGATGCCCAGGTATTCGCTGAAAGCCACGCTGAAGCGGTGGAACGGCGAGGCGAAGGCAGAGCTTGAAAGCACGCCGTCGACCTCGTGTTTGCCGATGCCGGCGTCGGCCAGCGCCTTGCCTGCCGCATCGGCGGCCAGTGCGAGCGCGCTCTTGCCCGGCACGCGGCCGACAGCAGAAATGCCTGCGCCGATGATCGCGGTTTTACCGCGAAGCGTGTGCGACGAGGGTGCGGATTTGATGTTTGCCATAGTTGATGTTTGCCATAACAGGGTTCTTGGGTCGGGATGGGCTCAGGCAGCCGCAGTGCGCAGGTGCTTGCGCAGTTCTGCCTTCAGGATTTTCCCTACCGGGTTGCGCGGGATGGCGTCAAGGTACTCGATGTGCTCGGGCAACTTGTAAGCCGCCACGCCGATCTGCTTGAGGTGGCCGACGATATCCCCCAGCGTCGGCGGCTGGGCCTTGTCCTTCGGAACGACGAAGATGCAGGTCTTCTCGCCCATGATCTCGTCGGGCACAGCCACTGCCGCCACCTCCTGCACGCCGGGATGGGTGAGAACCAGGTTCTCGACCTCGGCGGCGCTGACGTTGAAGCCACCGCGAATGACGATGTCTTTCTTGCGGTCAAAAAAACCGATGTGGTGCGCGTCCCGCACGATGAAGAAGTCACCGGTGCGACAAAAGCCGTCGGGCGTGAACGTACTTTTCGCCAGGTCCGGCCGCTTGTAGTAGCCGGCAAACACATTGGGCCCGCGGTAAACCAGCTCGCCCACCTGGCCCGGCTGCGTGCATTCGGCACCGCCATCGTCGAGCAGTTTCATCTCGACACCCCGAATGCCCGAGGGCCACTCAACGCCCGGGCAACCCCACCACGGAAAGTGATCGGCTCGCTTGGCGAAATCGGGTACGTCGCGCGCGCCTGCAAACACCGCGGCGCCTTCGGTCTGTCCCCAGGCGTGCAGGATTTCGATGTTCCAGCGCCGCTTGAACTCCTCCATGCTCCAGCGCGAGGGTTGGGCCGAACCCGAGGCGATGCAACGCACGCTGGAGAAGTCGAGCTGGTCGACGTTGGGCAACTTGAGGATCATGTTGAGCACGGCCGGCACCAGCAGGGTGAATTGCACCTGGTCGTGCATCAACTGCTTGAGAAGCAGCGGCATGTTCAGCGGGTGATGCAAGAGCGTCGTGCCCCCGATGGCCAGCGAGGCCAGCCAGGTCGCCACGCCGGTCATGTTGACCACCGGCGCGGTCGCCAGCACCCGGTCCCCTTCGTGCAGCCCGGCTGTCTGTGGGATCAGGTTCATCTGAAAGATCCAGTTGTTATGCGACATCGGGCAGCCCTTGGAAAGGGCTTCGGTGCCGGACGACCAGCACAGGCTGAAAATGTCGTTGGCGTCGATACCGATGGCGTCGAGCCTGGCCATGTCGGCCGCACCACGCGCCATCTCGGCAATGCGCTCGATCGGCAGCGCGACAAATCCGGTCTTCTCGGCGATGGCGAGTTGATCGGCACCCTTGAAATCGCGCATTCCGAAGAAGAAGCGCGCCTCGGTGAGCTTCTTGACGTTCTGGAACTCGTTGTCGCGCCACTGAATTGGCATCGGCGAGAGCACGCCGCCGGCGCGGCTGACCGCAAGAAACATGGCCACCAGCTCCCATACGTTGGGCAGTTGCACGACGACGATTTCATCCTTGCGCAAACCCATGTCCAGCAGCCCGGTGGCGATGGCGTCGACGGCCGCGGCCAACTCCCGATAGCTCAGGCTCTGCGCTGCTGTTCCGGTCAGATCGGGCCGATCAGCCGGGTCGACCACGGCGGGCCGCTCCGGCGCCCTGGCCGCCGTCTCGTGCAGCAAATCGAGCAGGGTGCGCCGGCCCCAGTGGCCGCTTTCGGTGTAGCGCTTCAAGGTCTCGGCATTGTGCAGAATCATCGCTTGTCTCCTTTTGGTGTGCTTGTCGGAATGAACCAAAGGTTCAACCTAAAAACGGCAGTTGACCGCTTTGTATCCCTTGACAAGCCGCATGAAATCTATCGTTGATGGCTCCGATGGCGTTCACCTTTT
>WOZN01000146.1 GCA_011620245.1 Acidovorax sp. | reverse complement strand
CGCCTCTGGCGGCTGCACGGGGGCGCGAAGCGGCTCAGGGGGGCGTTCACGTCAATCCTGCTGCTTGGCAAACACATAGCCCACGCCACGCACCGTAAGGATGCGGCGCGGGTTCTTGGCGTCCTGCTCGATGGCGGCGCGGATGCGGCCCATGTGCACGTCGATGGAGCGGTCAAACGCCTCCAGCTCGCGGCCGCGCACGGCTTCCATGATCTGGTCGCGCGTGAGCACGCGGCCCGCGCGTTCGGCCAGGGCCACGAGCAGGTCGAACTGGTAGGAGGTGAGGTCGGCGGGCTGGCCGGCCACGGTCACGGTGCGTGCGTCGCGGTCGATCTCCAGCGAGCCAAAACGCAGCACCTGGGTGGCGGGCGTGCTGGCGCCATCGGTGCGCCGGCGCAGGATGGCGCGGATGCGGGCCAGCAGCTCGCGCGGCTCGAAAGGCTTGGGCAGGTAGTCGTCGGCGCCCAGCTCCAGGCCGACGATGCGGTCCATCGGGTCGCCCTTGGCGGTGAGCATGAGCACCGGCACCTGCGCAGCGGGCCCCTGCAGCGCGCGGATGCGCCGGCAGACATCCAGGCCGTCCATGTCGGGCAGCATCAGGTCGAGGATGACCAGGTCGGGCAAGGGGCCGGCGCCCTCGCCCTGCAGCTGCGCCAGGCCGCTCGCGCCATCGGCACGGTGCGTGACCTGCAGGCCGGACTGGCCGAGGTATTCGCCCACCATCTGCGCAAGGCGGGCGTCGTCTTCGATCATCAACAGGTGCGAGCTCATCGTGGCAGTGTAGTGGGGCGGTGGAGCCGGTTCGGGCAAGGCTCTATGGTGGCCCGCAGGCGTCTCGCAGCGTTGAAGCCGCCGTAAAGTTCCGGTAAACCGTGCAACCTGAAAGGTGGTTGATTGCTATTTTTTATATAGCTGTCAGCGCTTTGTAGTCAAGCGCCAGTGGGTGATTTGACTCTGGAAGCCAGCCACACCAGCACCAGCACCGGCAGCCCGAGCAAGGACGTGGCCGTAAAGAAATGCGCGTAGCCAAACGCGTTGACATAGTCGCCCGAAAAGCCGGCGATAAACTTTGGGGCCAGCAGCATCATCGAGCTGAGCAGCGCATATTGCGTGGCCGAGTAGCTCACGTTGGTCAGGCTCGACAGATAGGCGATGAAAGCAGCCGACGCAATGCCGCTGGCCAGGTTGTCGGACGACACCACGGCAATCAGCGCCGTCACGTCATGCCCATGGCCTGCCAGCCAGGCAAACAGCAGGTTGCTGCCGGCACTGAGCACGGCGCCCAGCATCAGGATGCGCATCACCCCCAGGCGCATCGACAGCACGCCGCCCACAAAGGCGCCCACCAGCGTCATGATGACGCCATACACCTTGGTCACCGCCGCCACCTCGTCCTTGGTGAAGCCCATGTCCACATAAAACGGGTTGGCCATGATGCCCATGACCACGTCGCTGATGCGGTACACGGCGATCAGCGCCAGAATCTGCGCGGCCTGCCAGCCATAGCGGCCCAGAAAATCAGCAAACGGATCGATGACGGCGCCCTTGATCCATTCGGCGGCGTTCCTGGCGGGCGGCAGCACCACGGGCACCGGCTCGCGCGAGAACAGCACCGTGACCACGCCCGCGGCCATCGACGCGGCCATGGCCAGATAGGCCGCCTGCCAGGCACCGTTCTGGTAAGCCGCCGCGCCCTGGGCCACCGCCTGGCCTGCCGCTTGTGACACAGCGGGCGCCACCTCCGAGCGCGCCGCAATCCACAGCACACCCGCGCCGGCCCAGATCATGGCCAGCCGGTAGCCTGTCTGGTACGAGGCGGCCAGTGCCGCCTGCCGGTTGGCGTCGGCCGATTCGATGCGAAAGGCGTCCAGCGCAATGTCCTGCGTGGCCGAGCCAAAGGCCACCGCCAGGGCGCACCACACGATGGGGCCGAGCGTCAGGCGCGGGTCGGCCAGCGCCATGCCCACGAGCCCGGCCACGATGAGCGCCTGCGACAGCAGCAGCCAGCTGCGGCGCCGCCCGAGCCAGCGCGTCAGCAGCGGCAGCGGCAGGCGGTCCACCAGCGGCGCCCACACCCATTTGAAGCCATAGGCCAGCCCCACCCAGCTGAGATAGCCGATGGTGCTGCGGTCGATGCCGGCCTCGCGCAGGCGAAAGCTCAGCGTGCCCAGCACCAGCAGCAGCGGCAGGCCGGCCGAGAAGCCCAGCGTCAGCATGCGCAGGCTGGCCGGTTCGAGGTAAATGCGCAGGGTCTGGAGCCAGGGGGTGCGGGGGGGCTTCCCGGCGCCGCGGCCGGGGGCGGAAGAAATGGAAGTGTCTGACATGGATGTCCGGAGGTTTTGTCTATCATCGCCGACACCCTTGCAGCCAGGGCGCCTGCCCTCCATCTGGGGCGGCAGACCCTGGTGCCCGGACGGCTTGCGGTCCGGCGTCAGCGTTGCTTTGCGAGCCCTTGTGTGCTGCCTGTATTTGCTGCCTATTATTTGCTGCCTGTGATTCCTTCAGGTGTTCATTCCATCCGGGAGTTTCCTGTATGTGCCTTTTCTGTCCCACCCCTGGCGCCGCGCATGCGTCCTCCTGGTCGGCGCGCCGCGCTTTTTTGCTGGCTGCGGGGGCCAGCGCCGCAGCGCCGGTGCTGGCGCAGGTGGACGTGGGTTCGGCGTCCAGCCTGCGCAAGCTGGTGCCCGCCGAAACGCTGGAAAACGCTGCCGCCCAGCAGTACCAGCAGCTGCTGTCCCAGGCCAGGGCCCAGCGCGCGCTGGCGCCCGAAAGCCACCCGCAACTGCAGCGCCTGCGTGCCATCGCCAAACGGCTGATTCCGCACACAACCCCCTGGAACGAGCGTTCGCGCCTGTGGCGCTGGGAGGTCAACCTCATCGGCAGCTCGCAGGTCAACGCCTTTTGCATGCCCGGCGGCAAGATCGCGTTCTACACCGGCATCCTCAACCAGCTCAAGCTCACCGACGACGAGACCGCGATGATCATGGGCCACGAAATGGCCCACGCATTGCGCGAACATGCACGCGCACGCATCGCCAAGACGCAGGGCACCAATCTGGCGCTGCGCCTGGGCTCGCAGCTGCTGGGCCTGGGTGATCTGGGCAATGCCGCCGCCAGCCTGGGCGGGCAGTTGCTCACGCTGCAGTTCAGCCGCTCGGACGAGAGCGACGCCGACCTGGTGGGGCTGGAGCTGGCCGCACGCGCGGGCTATCAGCCCTCGGCTGCCGTGAGCCTGTGGCAAAAAATGGGCAATGCCACGGGCAGCAGGCAGGGCGGCCTGGCCTTTCTGTCCACCCATCCCTCGGGGCCCGCGCGCATCCGCGAGCTGGAGCAGAACGTGCCCAAGGTGCAGCGGCTGTACGAGGCGGCGCGGGGCAGGGGCTGAGACCGTGAATACGGTCTCAGGTGCCACCCACATAAGGATTGCTCTGGCGCTCGCGCCCAAAGCTGCTCTCCGGCCCATGGCCCGGAATGAACACCGTCTGGTCGCCCATGGGCCACAGGCGCTGCGTGATGCTGTCGATGAGCTGCTGGTGGCTGCCCTGCGGAAAATCCGTGCGGCCAATGCTGCCGGCAAACAGCACATCGCCCACGAAGGCGCGGTCGATCTGCGGCGCGTGGAACACCACATGGCCCGGCGTATGGCCGGGGCAGTGGCGCACATTCAGCGTCTCGTTGCCGATCTGCACCTGGTCGCCATCGTGCAGCCAGCGCGTGGGCGTGAACGGCTTCGCGGGCGGAAAGCCGAACATTGCGCCTTGCTGCGGCAGGCCGTCGATCCAGAACTGGTCGCCCGGGTGCGGGCCGACGATGGGCAGCGCCAGGCGCTGTGCCAGCTCGCCCGCGCCGCCGGCGTGGTCGATGTGGGCGTGCGTGAGCCAGATCTGTTCGAGCGTGAGGCCCAGGCGCCTGGTCTGTGCCAGCAGCGTGTCCAGATCGCCTCCGGGGTCGATGACGGCGGCCTTGCGGGTGGCGTCGCACCAGACGATGGAGCAGTTTTGCTGGAGGGGCGTGACGGGGATGGTGAGGTACTGGAGCATGGGAGCAAAGGCAGCGGACTGCAAAGGTTCAAACCAGCAGGACTTAGGGATGCAGAAATGCCAAATATCCCATTTCTGGCGGCACTGGCGGGCGC
>WOZN01000330.1 GCA_011620245.1 Acidovorax sp. | reverse complement strand
AACGCGAACTTCGTGTTGCACGATATTCGTGTAAAAATCAGGCCCATGAAAAACGTCACCATCACCGTGGACGATGCTGCCCTGGAGTGGGTGCGCATCGAGGCGGCCAAGCGCAACACCAGCGTGTCGCGGCTGGTGGGCGAAATGCTGGCCGACAAGATGCGCCATGACGATGCCTACCAGCGCGCCATGCATGAATGGATAGCAGACACCTCCGGTTTCCAGTCCAGTGGCCAGCCTTATCCCACCCGTGAAGAGACCTATGCCGGGCGGCTCGATCGTTTTCGTTGACACCAACGTACTGATTTGCGCCGATGACATGCGCGATGCGGCCAAGCGGCTGCGGGCGCGTGAGTGGCTGTTGGCACTGTGGCGGCAGCGTGCAGGCCGCTTGAGCACCCAGGTGCTCAACGAATATTACGTCAACGTCACGCGCAAGATGGGTCTGGCGCAGGGCGATGCGCGCGCCAAGGTGCGGCGTTTTCAGCTCTGGCAGCCCTGGCAGATAGACCACCAGACGGTAGAGACCGCCTGGGGTGTGGAGGCGCGTTTTGGCCTGGGCTACTGGGATTCGCTCATCATGGCGGCGGCTGCGCAGTCGGGCTGCACCCATTTGCTCAGCGAAGATTTTCAGCATGGCCAGCAGATCGACGCTGTGACCATCATCAATCCCTTTCTTGTCCCCCCCAACGAACTGGACAATGCCGAATGACCACCTCCGCCGCTCCATCCACCCCTTTGAAGGCCCTGGCCCGCATCCGCCCCGACGTGCGCGCCATGCATGCCTACAGCGTGCAGCCCTCCACCGGCATGCTCAAGATGGATGCGATGGAAAATCCGTTTCGCCTGCCCGCCCATCTGCAGGCCGCGCTGGGCCAGCGCCTGGGTGGGCTGGCACTCAACCGCTACCCGGGTGAGCGCGTGGCCGACCTGCAGGCCGCGCTGGCCCGCCATGCCGGCATGCCCGACGGGCATGCGCTGATTCTGGGCAACGGCTCGGACGAACTCATCAGCCTGATCGCGCTGGCCTGTGCGCTGCCGCCCGGGGCCGATGCGGGCCAGCGCCCGGTGGTGCTGGCGCCCGTGCCCGGCTTCGTGATGTATGCCATGAGCGCCAAGCTGCATGGGCTGGACTTTGTGGGCGTGCCACTCACGGCCGATTTCGAGCTGGACGAGCCCGCCATGCTGGCCGCCATCGCCCGCTACCTGCCGGCCATCACCTACATCGCCTACCCCAACAACCCCACGGCCACGCTGTGGGACGAGGGCGCGGTGCAGCGCATCATCGACGCCGCGGGCGCCCAGGGCGGCATCGTGGTGGTGGACGAGGCCTACCAGCCCTTTGCCAGCCGCACCTTGATCGACCGCATGCGTGCTCAAGCCCAGCGCCACCAGCATGTGCTGCTCATGCGCACGCTCAGCAAGTTCGGTCTGGCGGGGGTGCGCCTGGGCTACCTCATCGGCCCGGCGGCGCTGGTGGCCGAGATCGACAAGGTGCGCCCGCCCTACAACGTGAGCGTGCTCAATTGCGAGGCGGCGCTGTTTGCGCTGGAGCATGCCGACGTGTTCGCCGCGCAGGCGGCCGAACTGGTGGCCCAGCGCATGGTGCTGATCGATGCGCTGCGCCAGATGCCCGGCATCGAAAAATGCTGGGACAGCGAGGCCAACATGGTGCTGGTGCGCGTGGCCGATGCTGCCCGGGCCTACGAGGGCATGAAAACCCGCAAGGTGCTGGTCAAGAACGTTTCTACAATGCACCCATTGCTGGCCAACTGCCTGCGCCTCACGGTGGGCAATGCACAAGACAACGCACAGATGCTGGCCGCACTCCAGGCTTCCTTATGACTTCCTCCGCACTCGTCACCTCCACGCTCCCCGATCCCCTGGCCGACCGCATCGCCGAGGTCACCCGCAACACCGCCGAGACCCGCATCAGCGTGCGCATCAACCTCGACGGCACCGGCCAGGCCAAGCTGCACACGGGCATCGGTTTCTTCGACCATATGCTCGACCAGATCGCCCGCCACGGCCTGATCGATCTGGAAATTGATTGCGCTGGCGACCTGCATATCGACGGCCACCACACGGTGGAAGACGTAGGCATCACGCTGGGCCAGGCCTTCGCGCGTGCCGTGGGTGACAAGAAGGGCATCCGCCGCTATGGCCATGCCTATGTGCCGCTGGATGAAGCGCTCTCGCGCGTGGTGGTCGATTTCTCGGGCCGCCCGGGCCTGCACATCGACGTGCAGTTCACCGCTGGCAGCATCGGCCAGCTCGACACGCAGCTGGTGTACGAGTTTTTCCAGGGCTTCGTGAACCACGCCGGCGTCACGCTGCACATCGACAACCTCAAGGGCATCAATGCCCACCACCAGTGCGAGACCATCTTCAAGGCCTTCGGGCGCACGCTGCGCGCCGCGCTGGAGCGCGACCCGCGCTCGGCGGGCGTCATTCCTTCCACCAAGGGTTCTTTGTAAAAACTTCCTGATTAGCAACATATCTCAGATAAAACCCGTTCGCCCTGAGCCTGTCGAAGGGCTCAGCCCGAACGGATGGGGTGAGATATCTGAGACAAGCTGCTAAACAAGAAAAACTTCAAGCCAAATAGGCCTCAAACGCTTATCTGTCAAGCGCTAGCAGCTATGAATATAGAAGCAAAAATCGTGGCGGTCGTGGATTACGGCATGGGCAACCTGCGCTCGGTGTCGCAGGCCGTGCAGGCCGCTGCCCACGATACGGGCTGGACGGTGGTGGTCACCTCGCACCCCGATGCCGTGCGCGCCGCCCAGCGCATCGTGCTGCCAGGGCAGGGCGCCATGCCCGACTGCATGCGCGAACTGCGCGAATCGGGCCTGCAGGAACCGGTGCTCGAAGCTGCGGCCACCAAGCCGATGTTTGGTGTGTGTGTGGGCATGCAGATGCTGCTGGATCACAGCGCCGAAGGGGATACGCCCGGTCTCGGGCTCATCCCCGGCGATGTGCTCAAGTTCGACCTGGCCGGCAAGACCCAGCCCGACGGCAGCCGCTACAAGGTGCCCCAGATGGGCTGGAACCAGGTGCGCCAGGTGCCGCACGCGGGCAAGGTGCACCCGGTCTGGGCCGGTGTGCCCGACAACAGCTACTTCTACTTCGTGCACAGTTTCTACGCGGTGCTGCAAAATCCAGCCCATTGCGCCGGGCAAACGGACTACGGCGGTTGGTTTGCAGCCGCCATTGCACGCGATAATATTTTTGCCACGCAGTTTCACCCGGAGAAGAGCGCGGAGCACGGCCTGGCCCTGTACCGCAATTTTCTGCACTGGAATCCCTGACTTTTCAACCCCGTTCGGGCCGAGCCTGCCTCGCCCTTTTCCTCCCGAACTTCACCACCATGCTGCTCATTCCCGCCATCGACCTCAAGGACGGCCACTGCGTACGCCTCAAGCAAGGCGATATGGACCAATCCACCACCTTCGGTGAAGACCCCGCCGCCATGGCCCGCAAGTGGCTGGATGCTGGTGCGCGCCGCCTGCACCTGGTGGACCTGAACGGCGCCTTTGCGGGCGTGCCCAAGAACTATGCCGCCATCAAGTCCATCCTCAAGGAGATGGGCGAGGAGATACCCGTGCAGCTGGGCGGCGGCATCCGTGACCTCGACACCATCGAGAAATACATCGATGGCGGCCTGCGCTACGTGATCATCGGCACGGCGGCGGTCAAGAACCCCGGCTTCCTCAAGGAAGCGTGCAGCGCCTTCGGCGGCCACATCATCGTGGGGCTCGATGCCAAGGACGGCAAGGTCGCCACCGACGGCTGGAGCAAGCTCACCGGCCACGAGGTGGTGGACCTGGCCAGGAAGTTCGAGGACTGGGGCGTTGAATCCATCATCTACACCGACATCGGCCGCGACGGCATGCTCTCGGGCATCAACATCGAGGCCACCGTCAAGCTGGCGCAGGCGCTCTCCATCCCCGTCATCGCCTCGGGCGGACTGGGCAGCATGGCCGACATCGAGCAGCTGTGCGCGGTGGAGAGTGAAGGCGTCGAAGGCGTGATCTGCGGCCGGGCCATCTACAGCGGCGATCTCGATTTTGCCGCCGCCCAGGCGCGGGCCGACATGCTGGGCAATGCGGCCTGACGCTGCGCTTGCTGCGGGCTGCCTGGAG